>JAUXJL010000079.1 GCA_030624805.1 Acidimicrobiia bacterium | reverse complement strand
TACGAAGTAACTCCCAAGCCGCGCGAAGCCCGGCCGCCGCGCGAAGCCCGGCCGCCGCGCGAAGCCCGGCCGGTGACTGGCGGGGGGTAGGTTTGAATTCATGGCGATTCTGGTTTATGGGTCTCTGGTGCCGGACATCGTGTTCATGGTGCCCCGGCTTCCGTTAGCAGGCGAGGACGTACCCGCCAGCTCGGTTTCGCTCAAAGCGGCCGGAGGCGGGGGAAACGTTGCCATGGCCCTTGCAGCATGGGGTTATGACGTGACGTCGAGCGGGAATTCCGTCGGTGAGGATCCGCTCGGTCGGTGGGCGGCAGATCGATTCACCGCCGCGGGAATAACGCTCCCAGCCAACTTTGTAATGGCTGACGGAGTCACCGCACCCAACGGGATCATCGTCACCCCGGACGGAGAACGAACCATTCTCGGGAGTGACTACCAACGGGTCACCTGGCTGCCGGTTCCGGAGTGGGAAAACATCGCGGCGGTGATGGTTGATGGATACAGCGGCACGGCAGGAGCTGCGGTAATAGAAGGAGCGAGCGACCGTGGCCTACCGGTCATAGCCACAGATCGGGTGGGCCCGGGGACGGTGGGGCTCACCATGCTGCTGTGGTCGGCCTCCGAGCACCCCGACTCAGGCGAAGCGCTCACCCATGCAGTTCGGGGCCCGTTCGTGGCCGTAACGGGCGGCCCGGATCCGATCATCGTCTACACACCGGATGGGTCAACCATCCACCTGGCGGTGGAGGCGGCCGAGGCGCCGGACAGCACCGGGGCCGGGGACGTGCTGGCGGCAGGGGTGGTGGCAGGACTGAGCGAAGGTCTCTCGCCCCTGACTTCTCTCGAACGGGCAGCTGACACAGCCACACGGTACGTGGCCGAAGGACGGGATTCTCCACCTCCACCGCCTAGAATGGACGCATGAAGAAGATCTTCGTGCTGCTCATCGTCGCCGTTGTCGGCCTGGCGGTGTTCAAGTATCTGAACGACGAGAGCTACTGAGCCTTCTCGGCGAACTCAACGACTGCATCTGCGATCCGCTCCGCATGCGTAAATATTGCCTCGTGTCGAGCGTCTAGTTCCACGACGACAGGCTTCCGGATCAGCCCCGCCAATTCGTACTGAATCGATGGCCTGATGATCTGGTCGCGCGTCGGAATGATGACCATGGCCTCGGCAGTCAACTGACCAACCCACTTGCGCGAGTCGAAACGTTTTATGGCGCCCAGGGCTCGCATGTTCAGCTCGGGGTTACGAGCCAGCATCACATCCCATAGCCAGCGGTCGTGTTCGGGGCCGAATGCACCCGCCGTGCGGAGCACCCTATGCGACATCCGGGCGCCCTCTAGCAGCCCGATCTTCCAAAAGGGGCGAAGGAGCACCATCGCAACTGCGTCAACCAGGGGTCGCCGCATCGGCTTGGCGGCAGTAGCAGCCAACACCACACGACGTACATGGCCGGGATGACGGCGTGCCAGCGCTTGAGCCACCATTCCACCCATCGAATAACCGAAAACAGTGGCCTGGGTGGCCTCGAGCCGGTCCATCACCGCGGCCGTCTCATCGGCCACGGTCTCGATCTCGTAATCCTCATGCATCCTGCTGGATCCGCCGTGGTTGCGTTGATCGATCATGATGACCCGAAATCGGTCGACTAATAGCGGGACGAGTCGGTTGAATGTTTCGATGCTGTCGTAGACCCACCCGTGAAGAAGGACGATGGGAGGCGCGTCTGGCAACCCGGCCTCACGAACCAGGAACTCGTTGTTGCCGACGAAAACGGTGCGCCCCGGCACCGGCAGGGGATGGACTTGCGGCCCGTACGACCTGGGCCGGGTCATCGGACTGAACAGCCTCCACAGCACACAACCACCCAGCGAGTATCCGAGGATTTTCCGTAGCTTCATAGTTCCAGTCTATGGGGGCCTCCCGGCCTCCACACCCCGCCAGTCGGCATCCGGAAGTCGCCAGTCTCCAGTTTTCCCGGGGTTGCTGATGGAAACCGTGGTGGCATCAGGCACAAGGCAAGAGACGAGTCGCCAGTCGCCAGTTTTCCCGGGGTTGCCATTGGATAACTTGGTGGCATCAGGCTTCCGGGCATCGGGCAAAAGACGAGTTGCCAGTCGCCAGCTATCGCAACGATTCATTTACACCATCCAGGGGCAGCCATCACCGTCGATATCCCTGGCCAGCGACAAGCCGGCGAGGAGGGAGAACTGGTAGCTGGCGACCGACGACCGAAAGCGAGCCGACGGCGAGCGCCTGACGTCTAGAAAACCTCAATCCCCGAGCCTTCAACCAGTTCTCCGATGACGGTGGCGGTGAGGCTACCCGCCTCGCCGAGGGCGGCCACCAGGTCGTCGGCCCGTCCGGCGGGGATTGCGATCAGCAAACCACCGCTGGTTTGGGCATCCGCCAGGATGATACGGAAGACGTCATCGATCTCGCCGAACCGGGTGAACTCATCGGCGGCCGCAAGGTTGCGCTTACTACCGGCCGGGATCACACCATCTCGCGCGAGACTCTCGATCCCGGGTAACAGCGGCACAGAACGATGGTCGATGCGGGCACCAACTGTGGAAGCGGCCGCCAATTCAGAGAGGTGGCCCAAGAGCCCGAATCCGGTCACATCGGTCGCAGCCCGGGCCCCAAGCCCGACGGCGCTCCGAGCGGCATCGCGGTTGAGCGCTGTCATCACTTCGGTCGAAGCCTCTATCTGCTCGGTAGTGGCGCGGTCGCGTTTGATGGCTGTTGAGATGATCCCGGTGCCGAGAGGCTTCGTGAGCACCAGCCGGTCGCCGACCGCGCCGGCACTGTTGGTCATCATCTGGGCGGGATCCACGACCCCGGTGATGGCCAAGCCGAACTTGGGCTCGAGGTCGTCGATTGAGTGACCCCCCAACAACGTGCACTCAGCCTCAGCAAGCACCGACGCTCCCCCACGCTGCACTTCGGCCAACAGCTCGAGAGGCAGTTTCTCGCGCGGCCATCCGACAATCGCAAGCGCCGTCAACGGCCTCCCACCCATGGCATAGACATCCGACAGCGCATTAGCCGCCGCGATGCGGCCCCAGTCGAAGGCGTCATCAACGATCGGCGTGAAGAAGTCGAGGGTCTGTACGAGAGCCGGGCCATCGGCGAGTTGATATACCCCAGCGTCATCTGGCTGGTCAAGACCAACCAGGACGGCCGGGTGACGAATTACTTCGAGTTCGTGCAAGGGGCGCAGAACCTGCGCCAACTCAGCCGGGCTGAGTTTGCACGCTCACCCGGAACCGTGTGAGTAGAGCGTGAGCTTGACGTCTGACATGGGCGGAGCCTAGAAGCCCAAGCCAGCCACACGATCGCCACCGCCACCGGTTTCATAGGAGCCGTGAGGAATGTATGATTCGGTTGAGGTTGGAATACACGCCTGACCCCGGCGTTGCCAACCGGCAGGAACTCCTCACCCCCCTGGGGAACCTGCACATAGACGAGCCTCGGCAGCGCCGGGGCTCGTCGCTTTCTGCTTCTAACCTATTTGGTCAATGCGGTTCAATTTGCCCCGCCCTCGACAGCTGGCTCGCAATCTGCGCGAAGTCGCCCAACGGCGTCCTCAAACCACCGAGGAGTACTTGGAAGCGAACCCGCAGGCGTGGGGACAAATCGCCGATGTCGATCCCCACGACGCCGCCGACATCCTGGAAGCCCTCGGGTCCGAGAGGTCCGTCGAGCTCATCGAGCCTCTTGAGCACGACCAAACCGCACGAATCCTCGAGGAGATGGACGATGGGGCCGCGGCCGAGCTGCTCCAGCTGATTCCTTCCACAAACGCGGCAGTGCTCGTCAGCGCCATGGACGCCGACGAGGCGGTGGACGTTCTGAACATGTTCGATCCCGAGAACCTCCCCGAACTGGTTGACCTGCTCGAGCCGGACGCCGCCGGCGAGATCAACCGGTTGCTGGCCTATCCACGCGATTCGGCCGGTGGCCTCATGACCACGGACGTGGCCTCGTTGCCGCTCGGCCTCACGGCCGGCGAGGCGATCGAGGCGCTCCGGAGGATGCACGAGACGCTCAGCGATCTTTCGTATGTCTACGTACTCGACGAATCAGACGAGCTAAAAGGTGTCCTCTCTTTCCGCGATCTGGTCTTTGCGCGACCCGCGACCGGCCTCGACCAGGCGATGGTGCCCAACCCGGTGAAGGTTCTCGCCTCGGCCGACCGCGAGGAGGTGTCCGATCTCATTCAGCGATACAACCTGTTCGCATTGCCGGTCGTGGATGATGGCGACCGACTCCTTGGCATCGTGACCGTTGAAGAGGCCCTCGAAGCCATTCAGGAAGAGGCGAGCGAAGACATGGCTGTGATGGTGGGTGCCGGCTCTGAGGAAACGGTACGTTCGGCCGTCAGCGATTCGATCAGCAAGCGGCTCCCATGGATCGTCGTGAACCTCGTCCTGGCCACCATCGTGGCGTTGACTATCGAACGGCAAAAGAATGTTTTCGATGAGTTCGTGGTGCTGGCAGCCCTCATGCCGGTGGTCGCCCTTCTCGGTGGCAATGGCGGCGCCCAGAGCCTGGCCGTCGTCATCCGTTCGATGGCCATAAACCAGGTGCCAAGCCAGATGGTGCCCAAGGTGCTCCTGCGAGAGGCTCGCATCGGAGTGTCGATCGGGATTGCCATCGCCGCCTTGGCGGGCGGGATGGCGTACGTAATCAGCGGCGGCGACGGCGGCGTGGCCTTTGTTATGGGCCTGGCCGTGTTCGCCAACCTCTCGATTGCCACATTCGCCGGGGCCGGGATACCCATCCTGCTGCGTCGGCTCGGCCTCGATCCCGCTCTGGCGTCGAATATCTTCCTCACGTTTGTCACCGACATGGTTGGTTTCGCCGGCTTCTTGCTGATTGCGACTTGGTTGCTGTAGAAGCTCAGCACTTAGTGGGTAGCTCACACTCCGGCCGTGAACTGTGCTCTGTGAACTAGCGGTCGAGCCCTTCGAGCCAGGTCTCGTAGCTCAAGGCCAGTGGCGTGAAGTTGACGGCTCGGAAACGGTTGGCGAGCTCGACGAAGAGCTCTTCGTCGGGATCGACCGCCATACCCCACTCCGCCAGCTCGAGGCCCGGCCGCCATCCGGCCGATCCGAGACTGTCATCCACCCGTATCCGCCAGTCAGCGGGGCCTTCTAGACGACTTGCCCAGTGCCGTTGCAGTCGCTGGGCGCGGCGTACTGCTCGCTGGATAATTTTGATCGCGTCCCGGTCGAGTGACTCACCGTCGGCGATGGCAGCTTCAAGCCAATCAGCAAACGCCGCCTCATCCCAGAGTGAGCCGTCGACGACGACGCTCTCGTAGAGATGATCGATCGACTCGAGCAGCTCGAGCACCCGGCTAGATGTGCTCACGACCAGGCCCACATCAGAGCGAAGCGGTCACCCGGGCGGAGAAGGCCGTGGCCAGGTTCTGCGTGAGCTCACCGGGCTCAAATGCGGTTTCTCCAACCGCGACCACAACGCCCACCTCCTTGAGGGTCGAAAGTGCCACAACCTCATCGGCCCGCCTGAGCCGGTCGAGAGTCCAGCGACCCTCAACGACGGCCACTCCGACATCGGCAGCCGTCTTGAGCACCTCGGCTCGCGTGACCGACCCGAGGATGCCGAGATCCATCGACGGCGTTTCGAGTGCACCTCCAACGAACCATCCAATCGTCCATGTCGGGCCCTCGAGGATCCACCCATCACGAGAGATGAGGAGCGCGTCATCAAACCCCTCCTTCCGTGCGTGCCGAGTTGCCGACATATTCGGCGCGTAGGAGATGGTCTTGGCGCCCGCGAGGTCCCAGTCCTCTCCCGCTGAATGCCACGGCGCTTTCACGGGCAGAACCTTGAACGCGGCGTTCGGCTGGGGCTGCGGCTCCCACGCCACGATCGAACGAGAGGGAGCATCGATTCCCGGGAGCGCGCCACCCCGGGTTACGACGAGGCGCACAAAACAGTCGCCACCGTCGGCAGCCACCGCCCGCAACCACTCGGCCAGCTCGGCTCGAGCTGGGAGGTCGAGCCGGAGTTTGGCCGCACCGGCCTCGAGCCGGTCGAGGTGGGCCTCGAGGGCGAACAGCCGCCCGTGGTAGGAGCGGACGACCTCGAAGAGCCCGTCGCCGCGCTGCAGGCCATGGTCGAATATGGAGATGACAGCGCCGGTTTCGTCAACCGCCTTGCCGTCGACGAGAATTCGCATAGATTCGACATTAGCGGCTGCGCTCCTAAAGTCGGCCCGGTGCGCGTGCTCATCACCGGCGCCACCGGATACCTCGGCACTGCCATGCTGGAAGTGGTACCGGATGGCGTGTCGGTTGTTCCCTTCGGCTTTTCTCGTGGCGAGCGGTCCGTCGACATCACCGACCTCGCGGCCGTGGCTACAGCCCTCGACGCCCACTCGCCAGACGTCGTAGTCCACCTGGCGGCAGTCAGCGAGGTGGCCGCGGCCGGCGCAAATCCCGGCTCGGCAGTTGCCATCAACGCCACCGGCGCCCGGTCGGTGGCTGCAGCTGCGGCGAGGAGTGGTATCCGCCTTGTTGCATTGTCGAGCGATGTCGTGTTCGACGGAACGGACGCACCGTACGCCGAGGACGCCATCCCAAACCCCATCAACGACTACGGGAAGTCCAAACTGGCGGGCGAAAACGCCATCATGGCTGAGGACTCCGACGCTCTAATCATCAGAACCTCCGTGCTCGTAGGACGCGATCGGGCCGAGCGATATCCGTTCTCAGCCTTTGTCCTCGACCGGGCAGCGGCCGGGCTCGAGACCGTCCTCTATGAGAACGAGCGCCGCAGCTTCTATCCGGTTACCGACGCGGCCGCGGCGATCTGGGAATGTGCCGGGAGCGATGCCACCGGTTTCATTCATCTTGGGGCGACGGCCTCGGTCTCACGATTGGAGTTTGGGCTTCGACTCATCGAAGCGGCCGGCCTCGACCCCTCACTGGCGGTCTCGGCGACCGGGCCGGCCGACCGTCCCTCTGACCTGACACTCGACGTAAGTCGAGCCCGGGCAGTCGTTCTCACCCCTATGCCGGCCATTCGAGACGTCATTGACGAGGTACTGCGCGACGTCGGGGCGACGTAGGCTGAACCGGTCGATACGGGAGCAACATCGTGAACGAAAGCCTGCGCGTGCTGGGCGAAGAGTACTGGGAGTATCAGCTCGAGAGTTCTCCAATCAGTGCCCTCCTGCTGGGTGACCACCGCTACGCCGACCGGTTCGATGAGTTCTCCCGAGAGGCCGAGGATCGCGACATTGCCAGGCTGCGCGAGTTCGTAGTCCGAGCAGAGGCCCTCGACCCGGCCGACCTGGATGACGAGGAGCGCATCACCCAGAAGGTGCTCATGTTCGAAGCGTCCACAAACGCGGCCCACGCTGAGACCCGCCAGGCGGAGTTTGCAGTGAACCACGTCGTGGGGTTCCAGGCCATGCTGCCCGTGTTCACCCAACAGCTCCCCATCGAGACTGCCGAGCATGCCGACCAACTGGTGGCGATGTATGAGCAGATCGGACGAGCGATCGACGAGATGGCCGGCCGGGTCCGGGAAGGACTGGGAACGGGCCGTACTCCCCCGCGCCACGCCGTTGGGGAAACCATTACTCAGCTCGATGGCTTGATTGCAACCCCAATCAGCGATAGCCCGCTGCTGGCGACTCGCGTTCCCGCCGAGTTTGACGAAGTCGCCGCCACGGAGTGGAAGGACCGGCTCGGCGTGGCCGTCGAGTCATCGGTCCTCCCGGCTCTCGCCCGGCTACGGGATCTTCTCGAGGACCAGGTGATGCCGGCCGCCCGGCCCGAGGAGCGATCCGGTGTGAGCTGGCTGCCCGACGGCGAGGAACTATATGCTCGCTCCATTCATCGGCACACGTCGCTCCCGATGGATGCGACCGAAATCCACGAGATCGGGCTGCAGGTCGTCGAGCGACTGGCAGACGAATATCGAGAGCTCGGTTCGAGAGTCCTCGACACCGAAGACCTCGGCGACATCTTCAGCCGTTTACGGGACGATCCCGACCTCCGGTTCAAGAGCGGCCCGGACATCGTGGCCGCCTCCGAAGTGGCGATGGCAAAAGCCAAGGAAGAGATGCCTGATTGGTTCGGGCGCCTCCCACAAGCGGACTG
>JAUXJL010000204.1 GCA_030624805.1 Acidimicrobiia bacterium | reverse complement strand
TATGCCGGCATCGAGTTGCTCTCCCGTGAAGTCGAGGTAGGAGTAGGCCACCACCTGAGAACCGCCCGGGCCGGTTGCAAGCGCAGGTTGGGTGACGCTCCCGGGGGCCGCGACGTCCTTGAGGGTGTGGGTAGCGTTCCCGGCGATGCAGTTTCGATCTCCACAAACGATCAGGCGAACCGACCGGGCGGTGGAGTCCCGAAATGCGATCGCGGCAGGCCGATCTGCAAAAACCGAGAGGATGGGTGCCGGGCCGACGTCACCGCCGAAGTCGACCATCGCATATTGGGGGCGTCCTAGAACGGGTGAACCGATATCCGGCCCTGAGTTGGTCAACGAGTTGAGTGGACCGGGCCGCAGCAGGACCATGAGCGAGACGACGAGTACCAGGATAAATACCAGACTCGGAGAGACCGCAGCCGCGCCGTCGAGGGCCGCCCGACTCATCGAATCGTGTTACGGAGGCAGGCGGCATGCTGCCGTCACCCCGGCCATCAGGTGATTCCGGGCGCTCAGTAGCCCTCGGGAGTTCCTCTGGCGTGCGCTTCGGCATCCTCGTTCAACAAACCCCACACGTGCTCACGGAGCTCAATGAACTCCCTGGTCGCGCGGGCGTCGTACTTGGCCCGGGGCCGCTCGAGCGGGACCGATTCAATCTCGCGTATCCGCCCGGGCCGTGTGGTCATCAGCACGACGCGATCGCCGAGAAGGATGGCCTCGTCGACGCTGTGGGTGATGAAGATCACCGTCTTACCGGAGGCGAGGATGATCCGCTCGAGCTCATCGCGCATCACCTCCCTGGTAAGCGCATCGACGGCACCGAACGGCTCGTCCATGAGCAGAATGCGCGGATCAGCCACCAGCGCCCGAGCGAGACCCGCCCGCTGCTGCATGCCTCCTGACAGCTGGCGAGGATACGCCTTCTCGAACCCCGTGAGATCCACGAGCTCGATCACTTCCCGGATTCGCTCGTCCGACCCTTCCTTCATGTTCTTCTGCATTTCCAGTCCAAAACGAATGTTGGCCCACACAGTCCTCCATGGGAGGAGAGCGTATTCCTGGAAGACCACCGCCCGGTCGGGGCCAGGTTTGCCGACGAGATGGCCGTCGAGGCGCACCTCCCCCTCGGTCGGGCTGACCAGCCCGGCAATGGTGTTCATCAGCGTTGTTTTTCCGCAACCGCTCGGGCCGAGGATGGTTATGAACTCGCCCTCCTCGACATCGAGACTGACTTTGTGGAGCGCCACCACATAGTCCTCATCGCCGTCGAGCGGGTAGGCCACTGTGAGCTCGTCGATCTCGATGATGATATTCCCGGAGGTGTGCGAGGCTCTTTTGGCTACGTCCGGGGTGCTGACTGGATCAGCGCCGTCGGATGACCCTTCTGAACTCATCAAATCTCCTCTGCCACAGGCGTCATCTCTCAGCCACAGGGGTTTTGCATATCGTATACCAGTGAGAGTGTAGTGACTCGTATGACGCTGTGCCAGGCGGCTCTTAGACTCCTTTTTCCATAGTGACTGGGCTCCTGACTCGGTTAGCGCCCCAATTCGAGCACCAGCTTGCCGCGGTTTTGCCTCGCTACCAGCCGCTCGAACGCATCCCTGGCTTCCCACAGGGGCCGCACTGAGTCGATTGTTGCCTCGATTCGATCCTCACCTGCCAGCTCGAGTATTTCAGCAAAAATGGCCCGCGTCGCACCCGCGCTGCCGAAGATCGATACCCGCATCCGAAAGAGCCACAGAAGGTCCAGTTGAACGATCGGCCCGGCATGGGAACCGCACACCGCAACCCGGCCCTGCCGTCCCACAGATCGCAGACCTTCTGCCCAGATTGTTGGGTTGCCGGCCGGCTCCACGTACAAGGACACACCCTGCGGGAACGACTGGCGGACCGTGTCCGCGAAACTAGGATCGGCGCGGTAGTCGATCCCCAACTGAGCGCCGAGACCCACGGCGTACTCGACCCGGCCCGGCGAACCGGCGGCTGCGACGACGGTCGCCCCTGCCAACCGCGACAGCTGAACGGCGGCGGCCCCGATTGCGCCTGCCGCCCCCGCCACCAGCACAATGTCTTCAGCGTGTAAACCGGCCTTGCGGAGCAGAGTCAGCGCAACGGGGAACGACTGTGCCAGGGCGGTGGCCGCCGCGAATTCGAGGCGATCGGGGATCGGAAACGCGTTCTGGCCCGGAACCGTCAAATACTCGGCGAATCCTCCGTGGCGATGTACCCCGACGCTCCGTAGACGTTCACAGGCGTCGTCGGACCCGGCCCGACATGGCTCACATTCGTCACATGCAATCGCCGGTTTGACCACCACCCGTTCGCCGAGCCGCGACCCCGGCACACCAGGTCCCACTGCCGCGATCACACCGGCAGGATCGTTGCCAAGCACGTGTGGAAGCGCCACCCCGGCGATGTTCCCGAGGCCGCGCAGGACGAAGTGGTCCTGGTGGTTGGCTGCGACCGTGTGGACAGAAATCAACACCTCACCGGGACCGGGAACGGGTGTCGGGAGCGTCGACTCGACCAGTGATTCGATTCCCCCGGGTCCTGAAATGACCAGGGCTCGCATGGTATCCGGTACGGCCTTGGCCATGTGCTGTGACCCTTTCGGCTCTTGTATATACGGTATACTAGATCCCGATCCACGTCAGTTTTTTGTAAGGAGCCAACCATGGCGGCCTCCGGAGGTCCGGCCCGCGTCCTGTGTCCTCGACGAGGCAGTCGGCTGGGCGGTTGCCTCCAGGTAGCCAGCAGGTGACGGCCGGGGCGGAGGAGGCACAAAGCAGAGCCTGGCGGATCGGATTCACATCCCTCATGTCGGGTGTGATGGGCGTAGCCATCTTCAGCAGCGCGGTCCTGGGCATCATCTCGAGATTCCTCATCGACGACCTCGGCATCACCCGCACCCAACTCGGTTGGCTGGCCTTCGTGGTATCCATCACCGCCGCCCTCTCCTCGCCACAGGCCGGCCATATCGCCGACCGGATCGGAGGCAGGTCGATGGCACTGGCCGTGTTCGCAATCAGCGGCCTCGGTCTGCTTGCCATGTCGGCCTCCCCCACGTATCTCGTTCTGCTGGCGGCCGGTCTGTTAGCCGGGCTTGGCCAGTCCGGGGCCAACCCGTCCACTAACAAGCTAATCCGGCTATACATCCCCACTGGAAACCGCGGCCTGGTCACGGGGATCAAACAGTCCGGGGTCCAGGCTGGGCTGTTCCTGGGCGGGCTGACCATACCGGCCCTGGCCGTAGCGCACGGATGGCGCACGGCCCTCGCCCTCGTGCTGATAGCCCCGGCGATCGGCCTTATCGTTACCGGGTTTCTCCTCCCCCGGGACGAGCCGCGGGCGAGCGGAGGTCAATGGGACGGCGGGAAGCAGCCTCTCCCCCGGGCCATCCACTGGATCGCTGCCCAGGGTGTGCTGGTGGGAGCAGCCGCGGCCTCGATAATCACCTACCTTCCCCTCTATGCCGAGGAGGAAGTCGGTCTCAGTGTGCAAACTGCCGGCGTGGTTGTGAGCGTCTACGGCCTGGCCGGTTTGTTCTCTCGACTGGCGTTTCCTGCGTTCGGAGAGAAGGCGCCTCACCTGGCCTATCCGATGCTTGTTGTTGTGAGTGTGGCGTTCACCGGAACGGTCCTGATGTGGTTGAGCCAGGCGTGGGGGGTCGCCCTCCTGTGGGTGGGTGCGGTACTGGTAGGCGCACAAGTGGCATGGACCGCCCTCGGAATGCTCGCGGTCATCACCCAGATCGAGCAGCACCAGGCCGGGAGAGCATCCGGCGTCGTGACGAGAGGATTCGGCATCGGCCTGGCGCTTGGCCCACCGATATTCGGCTTTTCAGTCGACACCACCGGCGCCTACCACGTAGGTTTCGGGTTTCTCCTGGCAGTTATGGTTGGCTCGGCGGTCCTGATGGTCATGTGGCTGCGAGAGGATCAGGCGCCGACCTCTGCGGCGTGAATCCAAGCCGGACGAGCCCCGGCCGGACCGGACGTTAGTCAGCCGTCTGTTCGAGGGCCTTTAACAGTTTGTCCCGAGACTGCTCGAGGATGCGACCGAGAGCGGCGGCTGCGCCGGCCCCATCTCTTGCCATGATGCTCTCGTAGAGCTGGTCATGGGTGTGCCCGGTGTGGCTGGTGTCGGTCAGGAGGTGGTAGCGGTCCACATTACCTCGCAGCTGCATGATGATTCGCCTCATCCTCGGGGCCTCCGCGTATTTGTAGAGCTCTGCATAGAACTCTCGCCTGGTAGCGAAACCGTCGCTGGTGCTCTCGGCCGCCTGCTGCATCCGGTTCAACAGTTCGGAGATTTCGGCCATCGCTTCCTCGGGCAGGTTCTCTACCGCCCGACGCATGCACCGTTCCTCCAGCATGATCCGCATCTCATAGATTTCCTCGAGATCTGCGGGTGAGAGCTCCTCGACCCAGGCGCCCCGACGCCCATCAATTAGCACAAGTGCCTCGGCCTCGAGCCGCCGCAGGGCGTCACGGAGCGGAATTCGACTAACGCCGAGCTGATCGGCGAGATCGGCTTGCGCCAAACGCTGCCCCGGCGCCAGAACGCCATCGCGAATCGCCTG
>JAUXJL010000095.1 GCA_030624805.1 Acidimicrobiia bacterium | reverse complement strand
GATCGCCGGCTCGGTCACCGATTCTGGCCGCGATCGCGTTGGCGGCCTCCAATATCCGAGTGTCCGACCTCCGGTTGAGGGTGAGCGGCAGGGTGGCGGCTGGAGAGCCATCGCTCGCCGGAAAGTGTACGGGGAATTGTGCAAAGTTCTCGAGCGACGCACCTCGCCATTCGTAGATCGTCTGGTCGGCGTCTCCCACCGCAGTAACGGCAAATCCCTTCCCGAACACGAGTCTGAGCAGCTCACGCTGGGCAGGATTGGTGTCCTGGTACTCGTCGAGCAATACCACCTGGTAGCGGTCGCGCAGCTGCGCCACCGCGGCCGGCGCTTCGGCCAGCAGCCGATGCGCCAGGCGGATGAGATCTCCGTAGTCCACGACGCCGGTTTGGCGCTTGAGTAACTCATAACGCCCGAGCGCTTGCAGCAGCTCGGCACGTTTATCACCGACCTCACCTGGACCGGGCGCAACCGAATCCGCCGCCCGCAAGTTGTCGGCCAGCTGGCCGTTGAGGGCGGCCATCTCTTCGACTCGGTAGCCGGGGGCGGCCAGGTCCAAGGCCGCATAGGTGCCGGCTCCGAGGGCATCATGCATCAGCTGGCGAACGAAGCCGGGTGTGATGAGGCGGGTGTTTCTTTCGACGCCCACATAGGCTCCGAACTCGGCCAGGAGGCCGTGGGCGAACCCGTGATAAGTGGTGACGTCAACTACCCCCTCATCCCGAGTCGGGCGCAACTGTTCGATGCGCTCCTGCAGTTCCTGGGAGGCCTTGTTGGTGAACGTGATGCCAAGCGCCGCATCTACCCGGCCGGTGTTGAGGAGATGAGCGAGGCGTAACGCCATGGTTGTCGTCTTGCCGGTCCCGGCGCCTGCGTCAACCCGCAACGGCATCAGTGGGTACTGGATGATGGCGTGCTGCTCGGCGCTGGGACTGATCTCGTTCATGATTGATACGACGCGACACCCTGGGGCCACGCCGGGCACACAAGCTGAACCGGACACCGATTGCATTCCCCGTGGGGGAGCGGGGCCCACTCCTCACTTGCGATGCCGGCCGCCACCACCCCGAGCCGCGTCTCGACCTCTCCGAGGTTGGTTTCGTCAAACGAAAGGACCGGGAACGAACGGACGTTCTTCCTTCCTACCATCCATAGCTCCCCTAAATCTGGAGTACCTTGGGATGCGAGGTCTCGGTCGGCAGCCGCCCCCAGCAGATAGAAGCCGAGTTGGAGTGACACAGCCCCGTCGGCCTTGGTGGTGTGGGTGGAACGGCTCGTTTTGTAGTCAACGACCCGAACGTGGCCGCCCTCAACTTCGATTCGATCGGCGATGCCCCGCCAGGTGACACCGCCGAGCTCCATTTCCATCTTGTGTTCCAAGGCAAGTGGACGGGCGTCGGGATGGGGCCAGTGTTCGTAGGTGAACACGATGGTGTCCTCGGCGCGCCTGAGCCACGCATCCGACCAGGGTGGGTACCCAAAGGCGGCCGCATCCCACAGGTCTTCGAGGTGAACCAGGGCCTCGGCCGCCGTGCCATGCGAGTTGCCTCGATCCATCGCATCACGCTCGGTGCGCTCGAGCACTTCGTGGATGAGCGATCCAAACGCCAGGTACACCGAGCTCTCGGGGCGGACCCGGAGCCGGCGTTCTATGACATAACGGCGCGGACAGGTCTCATAGGCTGCCGCCTGGCTTGGTGACAGCTTCAGGCGACGCCCTACCAGGCCAGTTTCGGGCCCGGGTGCCTGAATGCCCGCAAACAGGGCAGGGTCTCGCAGGTGCCAGTCGGGCCCGCGAGTTAGGCAATGCAGGGCGGCCAAGCGGCGCGGCGGGGACAGCCTCGGGTCGGCTGCCGTCCGCCGGAGCCATGCTTCTGCTTGAGCTGCCGTCACCGGCAGCCGGTCGACTACGGGCGGTCCCCCCAGGCTGTCCCCGGCAAGCCGAAGCAGCAGGGAGCTGGGGGCACCGGCCCCTTCGTCGAGCCCGGCTGTGGTTGCGGTCCACACGATGCGCCGTCGGGCCCGGGTCATGGCGGTGTAGGCAAGCCGGGTCTCTTCTTGAAGCCGAAACTGGCGATATTCGGTGGGTTGGGTTGGGAGGTGTGGCGAAAGGTGGCGGGTGCCGATGAGCGACTCACGTGGGCGCAGGTCGGGAAACACACCGTCCACTGCATCGGCGATGAACACCACCTCGAACTCCAGGCCCTTTGATTGGTGGAGTGTGGTGACGGTCAGCCGATCGGCTTCCCGGTCCTTGAAGTCGAGCAGCGGCTGGGCCTCAAAAGCCTCTTCTTCCGACCAGCGCACGAAATCACACAGCGACGCTTTTCTGTCTCGTTCGGAGAGCCGACCGAGGACCTGGGCGAGCGAGCTCCAGGCGGCCCGTTCTTCGCCCCGGTTGGGATCGGCGACCAGATCGACAAATTGTGGGAGTGCGTTCCACAGTCGCCAGAAGCCGTCCACTGCCGGCTCCCGGTCCGCCCACGAGGTGTCGTCGAGCATCCCCGCCAGGACGCTCCCCCGGGGAATGTCGGACTCGAGGACCACAGACCACGGACGAGACGTGCTGGCCCGGTCTCGTTCGAGGGCCCGGAGCCGTTCGACAGAGAGCCGGAACAGCGGGCCCAGCAACAGCCGGCGGATGGCGCGGCTGGCCTCTGGCTCGGACGCCGTGGCGGCGCTCACGCAGTCGAAAACAGCCCGCACCGCCGGATGATCGGACAGTCGAGAGTCCGGCCGGGCGTGGGGTATACCGTGGCGATCGAGCGCCCGCGACAAGCCGGGCAGAAAACGCCTCTTCGACCGAACAAACACCGCCACCGACTCGTACGGGAGCCCATCGGCGTGGAGCTGTTGGATCTCGTTCGCAATCCACTCGGCCTCTCGGGTCGCTTGTTCGAACACATAGGTCTCCACCGAGCCGACCCCGGCGGCAGGAATGACGGGACCGCTGGCACCGGGCAGCTCTTTTCCTTCCGTGAGTTTGACGGCGGCCTCGAGGATTTCGGCCGGAGCGCGGAACGACGTCGTCAGTACCCGCCGGGTGGCCGGCGTTCCATCCGGCCCTGCGAAGGCGGCTGGGAAGAGGGCAACGTTCTCGAGGTCGGCACCTCGAAAGCTGTAGATGGATTGGTATGGGTCGGCGGCAACGGTGAGGTGCCCTCCGCCCACCACGAGCTGGTGGAGCAGTTGGGCCTGAGCGACCGTCGTGTCCTGGTACTCGTCCACCAGGATGTATCGATACCGGTCGATCACTCCTTCCACGGTCGGCTGATGAGCAAGTGCTGCCACCGCGGAGTCCTGGAGTGTTCCGTAGTCGATGCGATGGTCGGCCAGCGCCTCATGACGGTATCGGGCCATGAAGGCCGGCATGGCCCGCCAATCGTCGCGCTCGAAGCGGGCCAGGTCGTCAGGGCCGATGAGCAGTTCGCTACAGCGCAGCATAAAATCGGCGACTTCCTCGGCGAATGTGCCGGTACTCAGCAGACCGCGGAAGAGCACGGGCCAATCCGACGGATCCTCTTCGGCGAGCGCGGCACGCACCCGCATCACGTACTCAAGAGATGTCAGCAAGGTCGGCATCTGGTCCCACTCGAGGCTGTCGGCTGCATACATTTCGAGCAAGCGGAACGAGAAGGAGTGGAAGGTGGTGGCGTCGAGCTCGGGATGGGTTCCGGTCAGAGAGCTCTCTACCCGGGCTCGCAATCCTGCCGAGCCCCGGCGAGAGAAGCTCAGCAACAGCACCTGCTCCGGGGTTGCCAGCTCGTGCTCAATCACGTGCACTGCCCGGCGCACGAGGAACTCCGTCTTGCCGGTCCCCGGGCCGCCGACAATGAGCTGTGGACCGGCCGTATCGGCGATTGCCTCATCCCAGTCGCCGGGATCTATTCGTTCTTCACTCACGACCACCACGGTACCGGCCGGCTATGACGGAATCGCTCACCAGGCTCTCAAAGGTCGAGTGTTGGTTGGTGGAGCACGGCTTCACCCTCGCCGAGTATGTGGACCACGGAAAAACCCTGCCCCTGAAACACTTCGGCCAGGACTGTTGACCGGTGACAGTGAGTGGGGTGGAGCTCGGCACACATCAGGGCGCTCAATGCACCGCGGGCCAGCCCGGTTGCCTCGGTTACTCCGGCCGCCAGGACGGCGGGTTCCGCGATCGGGATTGGGCCGTCCGGCACGAGAGGTTTGCCGCCCAGGTGGTCGCCGAGCCACCGGTAGGCGATGCCGCTCGCCACCAGTTCGGCTTCGAGATTTGTTCGGTTGTAATGCGGTGCGCGACTCGAATATGGCAGGGAGCGAACATCGAGCACTGTCCGGACGCCGTTGGCGGTGAGCCGACGAAGAAGATCGTCGACCGGGAGCGCCCCATGCCCGATGGTGTATAGCACTGGTCCTTCTCGCTGCCGGCTGTGACGTTAGATTGGCAGCCGTAGGAGGCTACATGTCGGATCCGTTCGGAGAGGGTGGACTCGGTGAACTCGAGTCACCGCTGTATCGGGAGGCGCTCGCTCAACTAGATCGGGTAGCCGAGGTAATGGGGCTGGACGACAATATCCACGCTCGTTTGCGCGTCCCGCAGCGAGCCACCATCACGAGCTTCCCATTCCGCCGCGAGGGCTATTACGAGGTGGAAACGGTGTTCGCCTACCGGGTGCAGCACGTTCTCACGATGGGACCGACCAAAGGCGGCATCCGCTATGCCCCCGACGTAAACCTGGGTGAAGTCGCTGCCCTCGCCATGCTCATGACGTGGAAGACTGCGCTCGTCGGCCTCCCGTTTGGGGGGGCCAAGGGCGGGGTGCGGATTGATCCCACGGTGCTGACCCGGCCCGAGCTCCAACGCCTCACCCGTCGATATACCGCCGAGCTAGTAAACGTCATCGGGCCGGACCGGGACATCCCCGCCCCCGACATGGGCACCAACGAGCAGGTTATGGCCTGGATCATGGACACGTATTCACAGCATGTTGGTCACACCGAGCCCGGCGTGGTCACCGGCAAGCCTCCCGAGTTGGGAGGCTCGATTGCCCGCCGAGAGGCAACCGGCCGCGGTCTCGTGAGCCTGCTCCCCGCTGCTTCAACACACCTCGGATTCGAGCTCGAGGGTTCTCGTGTGGTGATCCACGGCTTCGGGAACGTCGGTCAATACTCGGCCCTGGCAGCCCACGAGCTGGGCGCAACGATCGTGGCGGTATCGGACGTAACGGGCGGTATCTACAACGAACAGGGCCTCGACGTTGCCAAGGCCCAGGAGTGTGTTGCCGAGAACGGCAACCTGGCCGGTTACCCGGATGTGGAAACGGTGACAAACGAGGAGTTATTCGCCCTCGAGTGCGACATTCTCATTCCCGCGGCAATTGGAGGGGTCGTCACCAAGGACAACGCCGACGGCATCACCGCCAAGATCATTGCGGAAGGAGCCAACGGGCCCACCACGCTCGAGGCCGATCAGATCCTCGAGGAACGTAATGTCTTTGTGATCCCCGACATCCTTGCCAACGCCGGGGGCGTGACGGTGTCGTATTTCGAGTGGGTCCAAGACCTCCAGAACTACTTCTGGTCGGAGGGGGAGATCGTCGCCCGTCTGCGTGAAATCATGGGCCAGGCCTTCGAAGAAGTGCTCAACATCGCGACTAGTGAGGGATACGACATGCGAACCGCTGCCCTCGTCAAGGGCATTCGTCGGGTGGCGGCCGCCAAGCTGGTTCGGGGTGTCTACCCGTAGCCACACGACGTCCCGGAAATAGGCGGGGCCTAAGTGTTGGCGGGTGACTCAAGCGGGCACGTGCTCTGGACGGCGTGCCATGTCCGCCGTCGGCTCCCCGGTGCCGCCGAACGCCGGACAGATTTCCTGAAATGAACACCAATCACACAGCCGGGATTGGCGTGGGGGATAGGACTCGCGGTCCTCGGCTCGTTTGATTGCACCCCACAGTGCCCGCACCTGGCGCTCCATGGCGTCGAGCTGTTGGTCGTCGACGTCGAGTGAGTACAGGGTTGGTCCGTTCAAGTAGAGCAACCGCAGCTGCACCGGGGCCCGTCCGAAATGTTTGCGGGTAAGCAGCGCGTAGATCTTGAGGGCGAAGAAGGCAGGCAGGGCGTAACGCTCGGGGGGTGCCTTGCCCGTCTTGTAGTCGGTAACGACGAGCTGGCCGTGCTCGTTCTCGTCGATCCGATCGAGTATGCCGCGCACTGAAACCGTGTTGACTTCTTCGAGTAGATCGAGCTCACAATCGACCGGGGCGATCGTTTGCGGATCTTCCACCGAGAAGTAATTGGCGAGCAGCTCGAGGCTCTCGATACCCCAGGCGCGCTCCTCTTCGACTGTTTCGAACATTTCCGGGTATTCGTCCTGGCGGACTTCGGCCCAGGCTTCACGAAACAGATCGAATAATCGGTCGGGAGTGCGGTCGGTGGCGTCGAGACCATACAAACGCTGCAGCGCCAGATGGGCGGTGGTACCGCGCGCTTGATAGACAGTGGCAGGCTCGGCCAGTCGATCGATGGAGCGGAACTTGAACAATTGGGGACACTGCTTGAAGTCGCTCAGCCGGCTTGGTGAAACTCGATCCATAGTTGGCACTATACGGGACGAGAGTGACACGTTTGTAATTTGGGAGACCTATTCGGACGGAAGGCCCTCAGTTGCACCCGCAATACGCAGTACGCAGCACACTTCCGTTCGCTTACTTCTGTGCGTATTGCGTACCGCGTCTTGCCTACTGCGAAGACGCGAAGTCGGTTCGAAACCCATCGCGAAAACACCATTTATGACGCGAAAACAATCTACGGATCTCATTTGACCGGGCTCTACCGGGGTCGTACATTTCCCCTTGTCGCCCGGGAAACCGGGAGGAGACCCGGCTGGAAGCGAAAGCTGAAGGCAGGCAGGCGAATCGAAAGACTCGTCAAGATCCCCGGAAGGGCCGCAAACCCGACCGGAAACCTGGAACGGTTAACAGCCGGACCAGGGCCCTGCGAAACCGGATTGCAGGAGTGGCCACCCGGGCCCCGATCGGGTCGGCCGGACGGGCTCACAAGGCTCGGACGGTCGCCGGGAGACCACAGCTTGTTCGCCGCTTCGGCGGAGGACGAGGGTCGGCTGGACAAACCCGCAAGGGTGAGGAAGGACCGGCGCTCGGTGACCGTAAGGTCATCGGGTCAGCGACGCTGAAACGTTGAAGTGCTAAAAACGCTTCAGCGCCGCAAGGGACACGGACTTTAGGGCACCGATCTCGGGCGGAAAATAGTCGGCACGGTACCCGCAAGGGGCCGCCCGACGGCGGGAATATCCCGAGAGGGTTTTGGTCAAGGCCGGGGCTCACT
>JAUXJL010000073.1 GCA_030624805.1 Acidimicrobiia bacterium | reverse complement strand
CGGGGGGCGACCACGGGTGCGAAACTCGGAGACGCGGAGCGAACCCTCGCGCACGCTGAAATCGACGTCCAGCAGAAGGCGCGCACCTACAAGGCCTCCGAGGACGCGGAGATCGAGGGCCGCCGGACCGAGCTGCGGGCGGCCGAGGACCGCCTTACCCAACGAGAGGCCACCCTCGAGCAACGGACTTCCAACCTCGCCACCCGCGAGCAGAACGTAGAGGTCCGCGAGGAGGAGGTAACTTCGCAGCGGGCTGAGGCTGATCGCCTGAAGGAGGAAGCGCGCGCTGAGCTCGAGCAGGTCGCCCAGTTCGATAGCCAGGCCGCCAAAGAGGCGCTCCTCGAGCGGGTGGAAGATGAAGCTCGACGTGAGGCGATGGTTGTAGTGCGTGAGCTGGAACTGAAAGCTCGCGAGGAGGCAGACCGACGCGCTCGACGCATCCTCACCACAGCCATTCAACGTCTTGCTTCGGAGGTCACATCTGATTCGACGGTTTCGGTGGTCACCCTCCCCTCAGACGACATGAAGGGCCGCATCATCGGCCGTGACGGACGCAACATCAAAGCCTTCGAAGCAGTCACCGGTGTCGATCTCGTTGTAGACGACACACCCGAGGCTGTCACCATTTCGACGTTCGATCCGATCCGCCGTGAGGTGGCTCGGGTCGCCCTGCAGAATCTGATTGTCGACGGTCGCATCCACCCGTCCTCGATTGAGGAAGCTCACGTCAAGGCCCAGTCCGAAGTCGAGCAGAGCGTGCGTGACGCGGGTGAGTGGGCATTGTTGGAGGTTGGTGTCTCGAGAATGCACGTGGAGCTCGTCACCGTTCTCGGTCGGCTCAAGTACCGCACGTCCTATGGGCAGAACGTGCTTGGACACTCTGTCGAGGCCGCCCATATCGCGGGCATGCTCGCAGCCGAGTTGGGCCTCGACCCGGTCGAGGCAAGGCGGGCAGCACTGGTACACGATGTTGGGAAGGCCGTCAGCCACGAGGTGGGTGGGTCCCACGCGCTGGTTGGAGCGGAGATAGCCCGTCGGTTTGACGAGAGCCCGGCCGTGGTCCACGCCATCGAAGCTCACCACAACGATGTAGAGCCCCGGACACTTCTCGCAGTGATCACCCAGGCGGCGGATGCGGTTTCCGCATCGCGGCCCGGCGCCCGGCGCGAAACACTCGAATCATACGTGCGACGCCTCGAACGCATCGAGGAGATGGCGGCAGACTTCAACGGAGTGGATCGGGTTTTTGCTATGCAGGCCGGCCGGGATGTGCGGGTCGTTGTGGATCCAGGAAAGATCTCCGACCTCGAGGCAGGCGATCTCGCCCGACGAATTGCCAAACGTATCGAAGACGGACTCCAATACCCGGGTCAGATCCAGGTGACCGTCGTTCGCGAGCTCAGGTCAACTGCCTACGCAAGATAGTGACTCTTTTCTTCCGCTCCAGGAGGGAGGCGTGGCCGAGCGGAACGAGGTCGGGGTGGGAGAGACCGTGAAGTGCTCTCAGAACCTGGAGCCGGAGGTCTGTGTTGTTTCCGCCGAATCCTTCTTCGATGACGA
Organism: Acidimicrobiia bacterium; assembly: GCA_030624805.1. Taxonomy (GTDB): domain Bacteria; phylum Actinomycetota; class Acidimicrobiia; order Spongiisociales; family SHLN01; genus SHLN01. The sequence goes on along the minus strand of JAUXJL010000073.1, from coordinate 6,977 downwards.
CTCTCCGTCTTCTCCCGTGAAGACGGAAGAAACCTCAGTGCCGGAGTGGGGCAGAGTTCTTTGTTCCCAACAAAACAAGCGCCGGGTGGCTAACTTCGCCGTATGACCCGCCTTTTGATGCCACAAGTACGAGAGCGTCGCACGCCAACCCGTGTGGGCCGGACCTACCACCTTCGGACCTTCGGGTGTCAGATGAACGTGCACGACAGTGAGGGGATCGCCGGGCTGCTCGAGGCCGATGGGATGGTTCCGGCCAGCGACCCAGACACGGCCGACCTGGTGGTGTTCAACACCTGCTGCATCCGGGAAAACGCCGACGACAAGCTTTATGGATCGCTCGGCATGCTCAAACGCACGAAAGATAAGCGTCCCGAGATGCTCATAGCGGTGGGGGGGTGCCTGGCACAAAAGGATCGCGACCTGATTCACGAGCGAGCCCCGTGGGTGGACGTGGTTTTTGGCACCCACAATCTTCAGAGAGTCGTGTCACTTCTCGACTATGCCGAAGAGTGGGGCCCTATCACCGAAATCCTCGAAGAAAGCGAAGCCGTGGCGGTTGTGCCCGCCAAGCGGGAGGTCGCTCATAGCGCCTGGGTCACGATCATGGTCGGCTGCGACAACTCTTGCACGTTCTGCATCGTCCCATCGGTTCGAGGCGGAGAAATTAGCAGGCGTCCAGGCGACGTCGTACGTGAAGTCCAAGCTCTCGCCAACGACGGCGTCGTTGAAGTCACGCTCCTCGGCCAGAACGTCAATTCGTATGGTCGAGACCTCGAGCTGGGTGGGCACAAGGCGTTGTTTGCCGACCTGTTGCGGCGAGTTGGAGACGTCAACGGAATCCACCGTATCCGCTACACGAGCCCGCACCCGAAGGACTTCCGAGAGGATGTTGCGGTGGCGATGGCTGAGACGCCGGCGGTCTGTGAACAGCTCCATATGCCCCTCCAGTCAGGCTCAGACCGGATCCTGGCGGCCATGCACCGCGGCTACACCGCCGAGCGGTTTCTCGCCAAGCTCGATCTGGCGCGTCGTCATATGCCCGGGCTGGCGCTGTCCACCGACATCATCGTCGGGTTCCCCGGCGAGACCGACGCCGACTTTCAGTTCACGCTCGATGTGGTTGCCGAGGCTAAGTTCGACTCGGCCTTCACATTCATCTACTCGCCTCGTCCGGGCACCGCGGCCGCGGAGATGGTTGATGAGTTCCTTGCTCCCGAAGTGATTCAGGACCGCTATCAACGGCTCACTGAGCGCCAGACAGCCATCGGCCTCGCCACCAACCAGATGCTGGTCGGAGAGACCATCGAGGTTCTCGTGGACGGCGTTTCCAAGACTGATGCTGCCATGTGCTCGGGACGCACCCGAACCAACAAACTCGTGCACTTTCCCGCTGCCACGGCTGCCGGATCGTTCGCCAACGTGCGGATACATCGGGCCGCTCCTCACTTCCTGGTGGGAGAGCTCGCCTGAGCCTGCTGGCGATCATCGGCCCTACCGCGTCGGGCAAGAGCGGGGTCGCCCAGGCGCTGGCTGAGGAGCTCGAGGCTGAGATCGTTTCGGTGGACTCCATGCAGGTCTATAGGGGAATGGATATCGGCACTGCCAAGGCATCATCCGCCGAGCGCGAGCGGGTACCCCACCACCTCATCGACGTGGCCGAGCCCGATGAGCCGTTTACCGTGGCCGATGCTCAACGGATCGGCCGGGCCGCACTCCAGTCGGCGGTCGGTCCCGTCATTATTGCGGGAGGATCCGGGTTGGCCTTCCGGGCGATCGTTGATCCACTTGAGTTCCCGGGCGGAGACGTGGAGCACCGAGCCCGGCTCGAGGCACTCGACCTCAAGGCCCTCCAGGAGGAGTTGTTGGAGGTGGATCCGACCGCGGCTGATCACATCGACCTGGCCAACCGGCGCCGTATCGTTCGCGCTCTCGAGGTGCATGCGGTGACCGGCAATTCTCCAACCCAACGAGCGGCGACGCCGGAGGCAGCCGCCGTGCGCAACTACGAGCCACTTCACCCTTTCCGGGCCATCGGGTTCGACCCTGCCGACGGCCTAGCGGGGCGGGTCACTTCGCGTTTTGATGCGATGCTAAAGCGGGGATTGCTGGCGGAGGTAGGCAATCTTGCAGACCATCTCGGACGAACCGCCGGCCACGCGGTTGGGTACAAGCAGCTTCTGCCGGTGCTAGCCGGGGAGCGATCGCTGGAGGACGGTCGACAAGATGCCCTTGCGGCCACGATGGCCGTCGCCCGCAATCAGCGGACCTATTTCCGCCGGGATCCTCGGATCACGTGGTTGGAGTGGGATGATGACCCCCAGGTTCGTCTCGGGCGGGCCCGCAGAGAGTTGGCGATATGAAGTTCGTGAAGATGGAGGGTCTCGGCAACGACTTTGTGGTGCTCGAAGGACCACTCGAGCCCACGCCGGAGGATGTAGTGGTCTGGTGCGACCGTCGGCGGGGTGTGGGCGCTGACGGTGTCCTCGTGGCTACCAGGATCGATGAGGCCACCGCCGGAATGGCGTACTGGAACGCCGACGGTGGTCGGGCCGAGATGTGTGGGAACGGGCTGCGCTGCGTGGCCCGGTTTGCCTACGACCGCGATTGGACCTCGGCCCAGTCCTTCACCGTCCGAACCGACCTCGGAGAGTATCCGGTAAAAGTGAAGAAGTCCGGACGGGTGAGGGCAATGCTCGGGCGTGCCGAGATCCCAGACCATCCGGTCATGTCCGTGGCGGGAACCGAGGTACGTCCCATGAGTATGGGCAATCCGCACGCCGTGCTCTTTGTCGAGAAGACCACTGAGGCGCCGGTGAAAACCCTCGGACCGGTCATTGAGGCCGCCGAGCAATTCCCGAACGCAACCAATGTTGAGTTCGTTGAAGTGAAAGACCGTACCCGTATCGAGGTGCGGACCTGGGAGCGAGGAGTCGGCGAAACCCTCGCATGTGGAACCGGCGCAGGCGCGGCCGCGGTCGTTGCTAATCGGGAGGGTCTCACGGATCAAAAACTCACAGTGGGTCTGCTGGGCGGCGACCTCGACATCCAGATCAACGGGGACATCGTGTGGATGGAAGGCCCCGCCGATTATGTCTTCGAGGGGCGATTGACCCGAGGCTAGACGGCCTCGATGAACTCGAGACGGCTCCGAACGGATCCCCGGTGTAGAAACGCTACCGGTTTTCCATGAGGTCGTCCCCAGCGCGTTAGCCCAGATCGCAGGGGCGACGGTCTTCACCTTCGCCCGGGATGGCCACCTGGAGCTGATGGATCCGCTTTTAGCGGATTCCCCGCAGGACGGTGACAACCTTGCCGACGAGCTCGACGCCGTCGGTGAACACCATTGGTTCGAAGGTCGAGTTCTCGGAGTGCAAGATGACCTTCCCGTCTTTGCGTTCCAGCCGCTTGACTGTGGCCTCCTCTCCGTCAATGAGCGCCGCAACGATTTGGCCGTCCAACGCATCTGGTTGGCGGCGCACCACAACGAAGTCGCCGTCGAGGATGCCTGCCCCGACCATCGATTCGCCCTTCACCTTGAGCATGAAGACGGGTCCGTCTCCCACCAGCTCGGTCGGTAGCGGATAGACCTCCTCTATGTCCTCTTCGGCCATGATGGGCGAGCCGGCCGCGATGCGGCCGACCAGCGGAACATTGCGAACATTTGCCGGGCGAGCACCCTCGCCGAGAATTTCGATTGCCCGTGGTTTGGTCGGGTCACGGCGTAGATGACCGGTCGCTTCGAGGGTGGACAGATGGCTGTGGACAGTGGAGGGCGAGCTCAGTCCTACGGCCTCGCCGATTTCTCGCACCGAGGGTGGATAGCCCCGATCAGCAACCGTTTCGCGAATGTAGTCGAGGATTTCCTGCTGGCGTTTTGAAATGTCTGTCCCCATGTCCGCTCCTTTGCTCAACGACGACGGTAGCAACTCGAGCCCCAAGAAACAAACATATGTTCGGTCTTGACAAATCGAACATACGTTCGTATAGTTTTCGCGTACAGAACATACGTTCGTGTCACACCCGCCCGATACATTGCGGGCATGCCACTGAAAATGGCATATGGACGAGCACGGAGGAGAAACATCATGAACAGCCATTCCATCCGCCTCAGGGCGTTGGTCCTCCCTTTGGCATTGGCTTTGGTGTTTCTCCTCCTTCTCGCCCAGGGATCCCACGCCGGCGATGCTGCCAAGCCGACTGAGCCCTATCGCGTGGTCGCCGGGGACACCTTGTGGGACCTCGCCGACGAGCTGACCGAACCGGGCGAGGATGTTCGGTCCACAGTCAGGCGCATTCAGCGACTCAACGGTCTCGACGGCGGGCTGATTTCGCCTGGGCAGGTAATTTTGCTCCCAGCAGCATGAGGCCGGGACCAGCTGCCCCGGTTTCCACTACGCTCACCGGCATGCGGTGTCCATATTGCGCAGCCGACGACACCCGGGTCATCGATAGCCGGCCGGCCGAGGAAGGCAAAGAGGTTCGGAGACGCCGTATGTGTCCTGCCTGCGATCAACGGTTCACCACCTACGAGCGAGCTCAGCTCCCGCTTCTGGTCCGCAAACGCGACGGGGATACCGACCCATTCGTAGCCGAGAAAGTCCGGAGCGGCATTGAGCGGGCACTGGGAGGTCGTGAGATTGCGGCCGGAGTGATTGATGGGATTCTCGAGCGGGTGGAAGCCGCCGCCCACGACGCGGCGCCCGAAGTTGCATCGGAGGAAATCGGGCGCATCGTGCTTGATGAGCTCAAGCGGGCCGATGAGGTCGCCTATCTGCGTTTCGCCAGCGTTTACAAGGACTTTCAGGGCGCCCAGGATTTCGAAAAGGAGATGGCCGCACTCGACGAATAGACGGGCCTAGCTCGCGGTCAGATCTGCCACCACATCTTCGAACAAGATCTCGAGTTCATCAAAGCTGGCATCGACCGAGGCTGCTACCAGGGCGAGCGGCTCGTTCACGGTGGCGCGCAGCACACCGATTCGGTTGGTGATTTCGGTCTTCAACTCTGTGGCCGCGTCAACATCGGCCAGCCGGAGAGCGTCCAGGTAGGACGCTTGCCAGGTCTCGAGGCGATTTACGAGTGCCAGGGCTCGGTTGCGGTGGCTGTCAAACGACGGTCCGATGGGTAGTTGCCGGACCGCAGCTCGCGTTGACGAGACTGAGGCAGCCAGCTGGACGCCTAGGTCGGTGAGGGTCACTTGATCTGCCACGATGGGTAGTGAGGGCAGCAAGAACGACTGGTCAAGCAGTGAGCGATACGTGATGCCATCCGAGAGTGTGTCCCCGATCGCGGTCACCTGGTCACTCGCTACCTTGAGGTCGGTTTGGATCGGCTTCAGCGCATCGAAGGCGTCACCCGACGCAAGCGGAGGTGGGGTGGGAAAGGGCCTCGAGACGATGGCCTGAAGGGTGCCGGCGTTGTTGCTGAACCCGATGAGAGAGTTTCGGGCCTCGGCCAGCTCAGTCGTGGCTGAAGCCGGGTTTGTGATGACAGCTGCTGCCTCCCTGGCGGATGGCACACTGGCCTGAACTGTGATGGTTGCGGTCGCCCATTCTTGGCCCAGATCTTCAGCCTGTCCGGCCGGGATCCCCCGCAGGCTTGATATGACCAGGACGATTCCGATGACCAATATCCCGAGCAATACGGGCCACCAGGCCCAGCGATAGCGACCGACCGACCGGTCCAATGGCGACTCGGGCCCCCAGTCCTCCAGGACGAGGTCATGCTCGGCGGCTTCAGTAGCATTCCACAGCCTCTGGACAAGACCTTCGGTGCCCGGCTCCCCGGCCGTGGATCGGGGTCTCTGGAGCTCGGCAATACGCGGGAAATGCGAATCGACCTCTTCGCTCGGCGCAGGGCGAGTGATCACTATGTCGCTCCTGACCTGGGTAACCGCCCGCTCGTACGGGTGCGATAAGCCGAGCAGGTCGAGGAGTGACGACCGATAATCGTCGGGCTTGTGTCGTGGGGGTCGTGCAGTCACGCCGGATTTCTCCTCGATATTGGCCATGGGCCCTGTCAGAATCCTCTCGGCATGCAAATCCCGCTTCTAAAGCTCGACGTAGAACTCCCGACGCCCTCCCATTTTCATCCAGGCGATGGCGGTACGGACTTGTACGCCCGCGTCGACACCGTATTGGAGCCCGGCCAGCGCCGGATGGTTCCCACCGGGATGGCGGTGGCTATCCCGGTTGGGTACGCCGGGCTGGTTGTTCCCCGCAGCGGCATCGCCATCCGCCATGGTATCGGAGTCGTCAACGGTCCGGGGCTGGTGGACTCGGGTTTTCGCGGCGAAGTCCAGGTGATCCTTGTCAATCATGGTGACGAGCCTTTCAAAATCAAGCGTGCCGACCGCATTGCCCAGCTCGTGGTGGTGCCCGTAGCGGTGCAAGAATTCGTCGAAGTTGACGAGCTTCCGCCTTCCGGTCGGGGTGTTGGGGGGTTCGGATCAACCGGCCAGTGAGTGATAAAGTGGGGGCGATTCCGCGGACGTAGCTCAGTTGGTAGAGCGTCACCTTGCCAAGGTGAAGGTCGCCGGTTCGAACCCGGTCGTCCGCTCCGGTGGCGACCTGCGAGGTCGCCGTTTTGACTCATGGTGCCGTGGCCGAGTGGCGAGGCGCAGGACTGCAAATCCTGTCACACCGGTTCGATTCCGGTCGGCACCTCCATCCCTACACTCCCTTGCTCCGGGCGCTTAGCTCAGCGGGAGAGCGCTTCCTTGACGTGGAAGAGGTCACAGGTTCAATCCCTGTAGCGCCCACTAGCGAAAACGCCAGTATTCATGGGGTTTCCGACAGGTCAGTCTGGCTGTGGACAAGTCGCTTGCGTCACATTTGCGTCACGGTTCGTGACGCAACCTGGCTCAAGTATCTACCCGGTGTATCCGATTTTCTGGGTATGGCTCCAGTTCTTGACGATCAGCTTCTCTCCGTTGCCGAAGCGGCTGACTATTTGTCGATGTCCGAATCGACGGTGCG
>JAUXJL010000269.1 GCA_030624805.1 Acidimicrobiia bacterium | reverse complement strand
GTCGTAGGTTTGTGCCATCGGCGCGAGGTTACAGTCGGCGCACATCTCACCGGGGAACCACCTAGTGTGGTGGATAACTAACACGTGAAAACCGGGATACGGGAGGCCGCATGAATATCGTTGGGTTCGTTGGGTTGTGGGCAGGTCTGGCAGCGATGACTCTTGTTGTGCTCATGCTCCCGGCCTGGCGTCCGCCCAAGTGGCTGTGTGACGAGACAGGGATTCCAATCTTCCCGAAGGATGCTTGGAGGGATGGGACCGTAGCCGCCCCGTTAGGCGATCACGGCTCCGAGCGCCACTAGCAACCCCACCATCAGCTGGAGCCGGGCCGTTCCTTTCAAGGCTCGGATGAGGGAAGCGCCATCCGTTGCGGTTCGGACGGTACGGACGATTGGGACGGCCTGTGGAACCGCCAGGATCGCCAGCACCGTCCAGCGAGGCGTCCAGCCGGTGATGGCAAACAGGGCGATGGCGACAAACGCCCCGTAGACGAGGCCGGTATATAGTCGTGCGGTAGCCGGGCGGCCAATCAAGACGGCCAGCGTGCGCTTTTCGGCTGCGGTATCGGTTTCGATATCGCGGATATTGTTGGCGACGAGAATCGCAGTTGCCAGCAAACCAACCGGGATAGCCAGCAGCCAGGCGGCGGCCGGTGCCGTTGAGTCGTGTACGTAGCGGCTTCCTACTGTGGCGACTATTCCGAAGAAAACAAAAACGAACAGTTCGCCGAGCCCCCGGTAGCCATATGGTTTCGGCCCGCCCACATATCCGAGTGTGGCCAGAATCGAAACCACACCTATGACGATGATGATCGGGCCGGCGATGACGGCGAGATAAACACCACCCGCCACGGCCACCCCGAATGCCAACCCGACACCGGTCCACATGCTTCGTGGAGTGATGAGCCCGGCGGCAACTGCTCTGACCGGGCCGATGCGCTCCCCGCTATCGGCCCCGCGTCGCGCATCGGATGCGTCGTTTGAGAAGTTGGCGGCCACTTGCATGGCAAGCGCGGCAATGAGGGTGACAAAAAAGGCGTCCCATCGGAAAATGCGTTCGCCGGCCGGGCAGGGCGCCGTCACGCAAAAAATCGATTCCCGTCCGGCTCCCCACGCCAACCCGCCTCCAACAAGAACGGGCACTAACGAAGCCCACAAGGTGGCGGGCCGGGCAGCTTGCAGCCAGGTCCGGGCTTCGCTCACGGCAGGCGAGGGTACTGCTCGAAGTCGGGGGGCCGCTTTTCGTTGAAGGCATCGCGGCCTTCCTTGCCTTCCTCTGTCATGTAGAAGAGCATCGTGGCATCACCCGCCAGCTGCTGCTGACCGGCCGCACCGTCGGCTGCCGCGTTGATGGCTGCCTTGATGAATCGAATGGCTATCGGTGACTTGGCGAGGATCTCCTGCGCCCAAATCACAGTCTCGGTTTCGAGTTGGTCGAGCGGCACAACCTTGTTGACCATGCCCATGTCATAGGCCTCATCGGCCGAGTACTGCCGGCACAGGTACCAGATCTCTCGCGCCCGTTTGTCGCCGACCATCCGAGCCAAGAGGCTCGACCCGTAGCCGGCGTCGAATGAGCCAACCTTGGGACCGGTTTGTCCGAAGACTGCGTTGTCGGCCGCGATCGTGAGATCGCATACCAGGTGGAGGATGTGCCCGCCGCCAATGGCATATCCGGCCACCATTGCAATGAAGGGCTTGGGGGTCCGACGCATCTGGATCTGAAGGTCGAGCACATTGAGGCGGGGGGTGCCTTTCGGGTCGACGTATCCAGCATGACCACGGATCTTCTGATCACCTCCCGAGCAAAACGCCTCGTCACCGGCTCCGGTGAGGACAATGACCCCGATCTTCTGATCGTCCCGAGCGTCGTCGAAGGCCTCTGACAGCTCAAAAAGAGTCGTAGGCCGGAAGGCGTTTCGGACCTCAGGCCGGTTGATGGTCACCTTGGCGATTCCGTCCGCCTTTTCGTAGATGATGTCTTCGTACTCGCCGGCCGCTTGCCAGTTCAGTGTCATGAGGATCCTCCCGGGCCGCAAGATTAGCCATGCGGGCAGACTCCAATCTGGGTAGTCCGCCGTAGCCTCATCTCGTGGACCACATCGACCGTTGGAACATCCTCGAACCTGATCAGGTGGCGGTTGCTCTTCCCGACACGACCGTTACGTATCGCGAGCTGGCGGCGTTGGTGAGTCGAGGCTCGGGTGCGCTGAAAGGCTTCGGCGTGAAACCGGGCGATCGGGTGGCGGTGTGGGTTCACAACGATCTTCAGTCGCTGGTGGCTCTCTGGGCCGTGCCGCGGATGGGGGCAACGGTGGTGGCGGTGAGCTCCCGTCTCGATCAATCCGAGGTGAACGCTCAACTCGATCTGGTCGACCCGGCCATTGTCCTCGGTTCTGACGCCTTGACGGGCCGCACGACCCACGCAACATCCTCCCTGTTCGATGGCCGACCCACGGCCCCCCACCCTCACGCGCCCGATGAGCTCCATTCGGTGTTTTTCACGTCCGGGTCGACCGGCCAACCGAAGGGTGTCCGGCTGACGTGGGGTAACCACGAGGCCGCGGCGGCTGCCGCCGCCACCGTACAGCCGGTCGGTCCTGAGGACCGCTGGCTGGCGGTGTTGCCGTTGTTCCATCTCGGTGGGTTTGCCATCACGTTCAGAATGTTTCGCGCTGGTGGAACAGTGGTGCTCGAGCCGAACTACCAGCCTGCCCGAATCGCCTCTCTCATGGACTCTGTGTCGTACGCCTCGGTGGTCCCCGCCATGCTCGGAACGCTGCTCGACGATCACCCCGACCGTTTCCAGGGGCCATCGCAAGCGCTACTCGTTGGGGGCGCCCCCGCCTCCGACGGGATGCTGGCCACCGCCCGAGCGGCCGGGCTGCCCGTGGCACAAACCTATGGGCTCACCGAAACCGCGTCGCAGGTGGCGGCAGCCCTGCCAACCGATCCGCCCGGCTCGGGGGCGGCTCCCCTCGAAGGAGTGGCCATCGAGGCCGGAAGCCCCGGCTTCGCAGCCCCGGTCCGGGTGGCCGGGCCGATGGTGAGCCCGGGCTATTGGAACGAGCCGGATCGGGAAGGATCGCTCGAGACCCTTGATATCGGGCACCTGGACGAGAATGGTCGACTGCACATTGCCGGCCGAAGCGATGAGATGATCCTCTCAGGTGGTGAGAACATCCATCCCGCCGAGATCGAGGTTGTCCTGCAAGCTCATTCGGCGGTTAGCGCCTGCGCGGTATTCGGTGTTGCCGACGAGCTATGGGGCGAACGGGTGGAGGCGGCTCTCGTACTAGCGGATCCGACGGCCGGCCCGGATTCCATCGCGGCCGATGTCCGACAGAACCTGGCCGACTTCAAGGTTCCGAAACGGTGGCACATCGTTGCAGGGCTCCCGTATGGCCCCACCGGAAAGGTCGACCGTACCCGACTGATCAGTCTTCTGGCCGGAGAGCCTGCTATCACCGATCCGGACACCTAAG
>JAUXJL010000111.1 GCA_030624805.1 Acidimicrobiia bacterium | reverse complement strand
TGGATAGGCCTTGGCGTGCTGTATGTGCTTTTGCTCGGAGCCGTCACGGTATGGCGGTCCGGGGCCGTCGACGATGCCCAGGACGAGCTCGATGCTCAACTCCTGACAAACCAGCAGCTGGAGGCCGAAGTTCGGTCACTTTCGAGCGCTGAGAACGTTCGTAACGACTTCGAGGCTAGCCAGGCTCTACTTATCCAGGCCCTCGCCAACGATGTCAGTTGGGGGCGGCTCGTAAACGATCTGGGCCGTTTGATTCCAGATCGGGTGTGGATCTCGAGCTACACAGGCAACTCGGGCCCGGCCGCCACCGGCGCCAGCATCGGGGAGCTGTCTTTCGCCGGCACAGCCTTCGCCCCACCCGATGTAGCCGCCTGGCTGCGGGTTCTGGACTCAGACCGATTCCCGGGTGTTCTCGGCACATGGGTGAGCAATATCACGGCCAATGAAATCTCAGACGTACCTGTCGTCGCGTTTGGTTCAACAACCAGCCTCACTCCTGACGCTCTTTCGGAGCGCGGGTTCGACAGGATCCCGGAGATCTCCTGATGCGTCGCGGGCTCATACTCGGCATCCTCGGTGCGTTCATAATCACCGCCGCCTGGTGGTTCCTGTTCATGTCGGGTAAGTCGACCGAGATCAACGATCTGAATGACCAGACGGCCACGGCGCAGATCGAGCAATCGACGCTCGAGAGCCGGCGCACCGAGTTGCAGGCTCTGGCGGCCAGTGAAGGCGACTACTTGCTGGGTCTGAGCCAAATTCAAAACTCATTGCCGACATTTCCCGATGGTGCAGCGCTGATCGAAGACATCAACAACATCGCGGTCGAAACCGGCGTTGATCTGCTGGCACTGAGCCCGAATCCGCCTGTCGCCAGCACGTCGGTGCCCGGTCTATTCGAGATTTCAACCACGATCAATTTCGAGGCGCCGTATTTCAAGGTGTTGAGCGTATTGTTCGCAATCGAGGATCTCGAGCGGCTGGTGCGCGTTGACCAAATCAGCATTGACTCATCGTTGGATCAGGACGGAATCAACATCCTCACAGTCACCCTGACCGCAACCGCCTTCTCGCTCACCGATCTCAGCCTGTCGGGCCCGGTCGGGGCCGACGATGCCGACAGCGGCGGCGGCGAAGCTGCTGGAGACGGCAGCGAGGGAGGTAACGAGGGATGATGCGGTTTGAGTATCGTGACAGCCGTCTGCTGCGGATCCGCGAATACCTGGCCGACAGCTCGGCCCTCATTCTCGTGGGTGGCCTCATTGTGGCGGCTCTCTGGCTGTTGGTGGCCCCGAGCATCATCGGCTCCTCCTCGACAGCCCGACCGGGCCTCGACGTGTCGGCGGACCCGGACACCGTCTCCGAACGGCCCGTCGAGCTGCTGCCCGGCATGATCCTGATTGATGACTTTCAGGTCTCACAACCTCGTGACCCCTTCCGTCCTCTCATCACTGAAGAAGGTGATGGGACCGGAGACGGTGGGAACGGTGACGGGTTCGACCCCACCGGTACTACGGTATCTCTGATTTCCATAACGATACTGGGAGATGGCAGCCGTCAAGCCGTCATGCGAGTTGCTGGAACCGACTACACGGTTGGGGTTGGCGAAACGTTTGCCGGCAGCTATCAGGTGGTCACGCTCACCGACACAGGTGGGACGTTCTTGTTCGGGGACAGTCCATTCGCTCTGGCGATGGGCGAGGAGATCCTCAAGTAGCTACCCGACGGCTTCCATGGCGCCTACCATCTTCGCCATGTTGCGGTTCCTGACCGCCGGAGAGTCGCACGGCCCCGGCCTCACCACCATCGTAGAGGGACTCCCGGCCGGCCTGACGGTCGATGTTGAGAGCCTGGGAGAAGAGCTGGCCAGGCGTCGCCTCGGGTTTGGGCGTGGGCCGCGCATGAAACTGGAACGTGACGAGTTGGAAATTCTCGGGGGTGTCAGATTTGGCAAGACCCTCGGCAGCCCCGTCTCGGTGGTCATTCGTAATACCGAGTGGGATAAGTGGAGCGCCGAAATGTCTCCTGCTGCGGGGGCATCGGAACGGCCATCGACTGCTCCGCGGCCGGGCCACGCCGATCTGGCCGGCATGCAAAAGTACGACACTCATGATGCCCGCGACATCCTGGAGAGGGCTTCTGCTCGGGAGACGGCCGCCCGAACGGTGGCCGGTTCCCTCGCCAAGGGCCTGCTGTCCGCCGTCGACATCACGGTGCTGAGTCATGTTGTTGCCATTGGAACTGCCCGCACCCCCGACGCCCCGCCACCGACGCTGGCCGACTTGGCGACGATCGATCAGTCACCAGTTCGAGCGTTTGATCCAGCGGCCGGCGAGTCTATGGTCGCTGCGATCGAAGCCGCCAAAGCCAACCGAGACACGCTCGGTGGAGTCGTGGAGGTAGTGGCTCACGGGGTAATGCCCGGGCTCGGCAGCCATGTCCACTATGACCGGAAGCTCGACGGCCGCCTGGCCGGAGCGCTGATGTCCATTCAGGCGATCAAGGCAGTGGAGGTCGGCGACGGCTTCGCGTCGGCGGCCCGCCCCGGATCGGCGGCCCACGACGAGATCCGCTACGACGGTGATTTCGTCAGGGACACCAACCGGGCAGGGGGCATCGAAGGAGGGATGAGTGTGGGCGGGGTCATCCGGGTCCGTGCCGCGATGAAGCCGCTCTCCAACCTCATGCGGGCGCTCCGGACTGTGGACGTTGACTCCAAGGAGCCGGAAAAGGCGATCCGTGAGCGTTCGGACGTGTGCGCCGTCCCGGCCGCCGGAGTGGTAGCCGAACACATGGTGGCGATCGTGTTGGCGCAGGAGGTCCAGCGAAAGTTCGGTGGTGACACCATCGAAGATCTGGTCGGGGCCGTGGATCTCTATCGCAAGCGCTTGACACGCTTCTGAGCATCAGATGAGTCTTTGGTTGATCGGGATGATGGGCTCTGGGAAGACCACGGTCGGTCGCCTGGTCGCCGCCCAGGCAAGGCTACCGTTCCACGATGTCGACCTCATTGTGCAAGAACGGCTCGGAAAGTCGATCCCTGAGTTGTGGGACGCGAGCGGCGAAGACACATTCCGGGCGATCGAGTCCACCATCATCGAGGAGTTGGCGAGCGGTGACGGCGCGGTCATCTCCACCGGAGGAGGCGCCGTCCTCCGCGCTGCGAATCGGAAGGCCATGAACCGTTCGGGGAAAGTGGTCTGGTTGACGGCTTCGCCGGCGGTGTTGGCCGGCCGCGTGGTCGGATCGACCGAGCGTCCGCTTCTCGGGTCGGGGGGTGAGGCTCGCCTAGCTGAGCTCCTCGAGGAACGCTCAGCACTCTATGAAAATATCGCCCACCTCTCCCTGAGCACCGAGGGCCGGACACCGGCGGAAGTGGCAGGGGAGATCCGCTCATGGATGTGACCGGTCCCGAGGTCCTCATTGGCCGAGGGTGTCTCGAAGGTGAGGTCCTGCCGGCCCGGGCCGGTCGGCGCCGGGTGGCGGTGCTCACCCAGCCTGGTGCTCTGGAGACGGCCACCCGCCTGGCAGACCGGCTGACGGAGGGCGGCCTCATAACGGGCCTGATCACTGTCCCGGATGGTGAAGCAGCCAAGACGATGACCATCGCCGAAACTACCTTTCGAGAGCTCAATCGCCTCGGCCTGACACGCCATGACACAGTGTTGGCTGTTGGCGGGGGGGCCCTCACCGACCTGAGTGGCTTCGTGGCTGCCACCTATCTGAGGGGCATAGAGGCCGTTTATTGCCCGACCACATTGTTGGGGGCAGTCGATGCGGCCATCGGTGGCAAAACTGCGGTCAACGTCGGAGGCAAGAACCTGGTTGGTGTGTTCTCCCACCCGACCCGGGTGCTGATAGACATTGACATCCTCGAGGCCCTCCCGGCCACTATTCGCCGGCAGGGAATGTCCGAAGCGCTCAAGGCCGGTCTCATCGGCGACGTCGAGCTCGTCGACCTTCTCGAACGCGATGGGCTGTCTTCCGACCTGGAGGAGGTGGTCGGGCGGGCAGTCTCAGTCAAGACGGCCATAGTCGAGGACGACTTCCGCGAGTCAGGACGGCGAGCATTCCTCAACTACGGCCACACCATCGGACACGCCGTTGAGGTCGTGGCCGGGCTCAGCCACGGCGAAGCTGTAGCAGTCGGAATGGTGGCGGCCGGCCGGGCGTCCACCCTCCGGGCCTCGTTCACCGAGGAGGACCGGGTGCGGACGATCATAGAAGGGCTTGGCCTTCCGGTTCGTCTCGACGGAGATCTCGATGCGGCACAGGTTCTCGAGCTCGTTTGGCTCGACAAGAAGCGTGATGCAAGTGGCGTTCGAATGGTGCTCCTCGAGGCAATCGGACAGCCGGTGCTCGAGACGGCCGACCCCGCCCTGATCGATGAGGCCCTAGCCGCGGTCGCTCCGCCCAGCTAGCGGAACCGTACACTCACACTCATGACATCAGCGAACGACGTCAAAACCGGCCAAGCCATCTCGCTCGATGACGGGTTGTTCCAGATCGTCTCGCACAATCACACCAAACCCGGAAAAGGCAAGGCCTTCGTAAAGATGAAGCTCAAGAATCTCGACGGGGGAGGAGTGGTCGAACGCACCTTTCGCCCCGATGAAAACGTTGAACGGGCAATCATCGACCGCCGCGGGCATCAGTTCCTGTTTCGGGACGATCTGGGATTCCATTTCATGGACAACGAAACGTATGGTCAGCTTGCGATCGCCGCCGATGACGTCGGCGCAGCCTCGGACTACCTCAGTGAAGGTATGACGGCTCTCCTCTCCATATACAATGGCCGTCCGATTTCAGTCGATCTGCCTCCCTCGGTCGAGCTCACCGTGTCGGCTGCTGAGCCGGGGGTGAGGGGAGACAGGGTGTCGGCAGCGACCAAACCGGTCACGCTCGAAACGGGACTCGTAATCCAAGCTCCGCTCTTCGTTGAGCAGGGAGACATGGTCAAGGTGGACACTCGGACCGGCGAGTACCTGACTCGGGTCACGTGAAACGCTCACCCCGTGAGCAGGCTCTCCGCATTCTCTACGAAACAGACCAGCGTTCAGAGGAAGTTGCTCCCGGTGGTGGCCGGGCCGGACGAATCGTGGCAGGAGTTCGCTCGGACCGGGAGGCCATCGACGGTGTCCTAACACAGGTGTCCACCAATTGGCGTGTCGAGCGGATGCCTCCGGTCGATCGGGCCATCCTCCGCATTGCTGTGTATGAGCTGCGCCATGAGCCTGGTACGTCAGTCGGCACCATCATCGACGAAGCCGTTGAAATGGCCAAGCGCTATTCGACTGAGGAGAGCGGACGATTCGTGAACGGTGTGCTGGCAGCTCTAGCCAAGCAGGAACGGCCCGACGAGCCGGTCAGAACCATCAACGCCGGCGGGTAAACTGCCTCCTGTGCCGGCAAGGAGATGGGTGGAAACGGTAACGATCCTCGGTCAACGGCGCCTCGTAGCCGCTCACCAGGAAGCCATTTGACTGATTCGCTTCTCCTCGCAGGGGGCGAGGTCCTAACTGTTGACGGCATGGACCGATTGGACGTCCGAGTGCGTGACGGGCGGGTAGTCGAGCTCGGCACATCGCTCGACGGGAGGGTCGACGTTGATTGCACCGGATGCTGGGTCGGGCCCGGATTCGTCGACCTGCACACCCACCTGCGTGAGCCGGGCCAGGAGCACAAAGAAGACATGACCTCCGGCGGAGCCGCCGCCTCCGCAGGCGGATATACGGCACTACTCGCCATGCCAAACACAAACCCGGCGATCGACACCGCTGATAGGGCTGCTTGGGCCTTGCGACGGGGGAGAGAGGTCCCGAACATTGACATCGCGGTGGCGGGCGCAGTCACCGCCGGGCGAGCCGGTCAACGGCTTGCCGATCTCGATGGAATGTTGGAACAGGGCGTGCGGTGGTTCACCGATGACGGCGATAGCGTCTCCACATCCGGGTTGCTCCGAGCCGCTCTCGAACGACTCGGACGACACGACGCCCGTATTTCCGAGCATGCCGAAGACGCTTCCTTGACGGCCGGTGCGGTCATGCATGCCGGCGAGGTATCCGAGCTCCTGGGCGTTCCGGGTATGCCGGCGTCGGCCGAAGCCATCATCATCGCTCGCGACCTCGCATTGGTCCGGGAGATCGGGACTCCACTCCACGTTCAGCATGTGAGCACGACCGAAGCTGTTGAGCTGGTCGCCCAAGCCAAATCGGAAGGTCTCCCGGTGACGGCTGAAGCGACTCCGCACCATCTCATGTTCGACCACACCGAGCTCAAGGGCCGTGACCCCCGGTTCAAGATGAAACCGCCGCTCCGTACTGCCTTCGACGTGCAGGCGGTGCAGGCGGCGCTCAGCTCCGGAATCATCGACGCCGTCGCGACCGACCACGCCCCCCACAGCCGAGAAGAGACCGAAGAAGTTGGGCTCGAGCGGGCGGCGTTTGGTGTGATCGGGCTCGAGACCGCGGCAGCTGCCGTCAACACGGCGGTCGAGCTCCCGGGTAGCGAGTTCTTCGATCGCCTGTCGGTCGCTCCGGCCCGGTTGGGCGGCTTCACCGAGCATGGCAATCCGGTGGGTGTAGGTATGGCCGCCAACCTGGTCGTGTTCGATCCGGGAGCGGACTGGATTCCGCAGCAGTTCCGGTCTCGCTCTCGCAATTCACCGTTCACCGGCCGGCGTCTGCGTGGGCGGGTCCGGGTCACGTTGTTCAGAGGCGCAGTCGCTTTCGAGTCAGGGGCCCCCGATGTTTGACGGAAGGGTCGCTCTCGGGAATCTGGCGCTCCGGTCGCCCATAATCGCCGCGGCCGGGACGGTTGGCTCTGTC
>JAUXJL010000206.1 GCA_030624805.1 Acidimicrobiia bacterium | reverse complement strand
GAGGATCACCGCCGCCGATCTCCCCCCCATGCACCTGATTACGGACGGGAAGACGTGGTTCCTGGGCCGGGACGCTCGGGAGGGGGCCGCCATCATCCTGAAGCTCGACGCGTACGAGGCCGCCCGCATGCTCATGGGCCGGCGCACCTACCAGGAGATCGCCGCCTACCCCTGGGTGGGTGATGGCGAGCCTTACTTCCGGATGCTTCACCAGTTCACAGTTCCCAAACAGGCCCTCGGCGAGTAGTGGCTTGGGCGGTCCTTACCGCCTGACAACTGCTTGTGGGGATTGTCGCTCTAGGTCAGTGGGCGGCCCGTGCTTGGCCGTTTATCGTCGCGACTTGGGCAATACTGTCCGGCACTATGAGCGTCTTGTTCTTCATCGGCAGTTTGATCGGTGCTTTGTTCACGTTCAACGGGCTGCGGCGTCGGTCGTTGTGGCTGCCCGCTCTCGTGACCGGTGAGTTGCCATTCCATCACCTCGCCTGGCAGGCCGCTATCACGGTGTTGTTCGTGTTGGCCGGCGTGCTCGGCGGCCTGCTTGGCCGGATCGCGCTCGGCATCACTCTCGTATCCTGGAGTGGCTTGCTCGTGATGGCCTACTGGGGCGAACGAGCCAAGCCTGTGTTGCATGAGGCACTCGAAGGGTTGGCCGACGTGGTCAAACCCGGCTTAGCCCCGACGCTGGGCGATCTGTTACGAGTGCGCGCTCGCCTGCCGCGCAGCGTTGAGGCGATCACTGATATCTCGTACGGGCCCGACCCGGCCAACCTCGCCGACTTGCATCTGCTCGAGGACCGCACGGCCGGCCACCCCGTCCTCCTCCAAATCCATGGCGGAGGCTGGCGTCGCGGGACCAAGGAGCGGGAGGCCAGGCCCCTGGTCCATTCGATGGCAAGAAACGGCTGGGTGTGCGTCAGCATGGCCTACAGTCTCAGCCCGGCTGCAACTTTTCCCGATCATCTCGTCGACGTGAAGCGAGCGATTGCGTGGGTCCGTGACAATATCGAACGATGGGGAGGCGACCCCTCATTCGTGGCGGTGACGGGCGGCTCCGCCGGAGGCCATCTAGCTGCGTTGGCTGCTCTGACACCGAACGACCCCCTCTACCAACCGGGGTTCGAGGGCTCGGATACTTCGGTTCAGGCATGTATTCCCCTGTACGGCATCCACGACCTGCTTGATCGCAACCGGATCCGCTACCCGTGGCCGTTCATTGAATCCATCGTGATGAAGGTCTCACCCAAACAGGATCCGCAAGCATGGGATCGGGCGTCGCCTCTCTCCCGGGTGCATGCCGAGGCACCTCCCTTCTTTGTGTTGCACGGATCCCACGACTTCCTGGTGCCGCCGGCCGAGTCGAGGCAGTTCGTTGAGGCTTTGCAAGCGGTGTCGCGGAATCGGGTGATGTACGCCGAGCTCCCGGGAGCTACTCATGGATTCGACGTGCTGCACTCGCGGCGGAGCCGTCACGTAGTGTGTGGGGTCGAGAAGTTTCTCGGAGCGGTCCATTCCGCCCAAGAAACCCCGCAACCTGAGCCGGCCGGCGACCGAGAAATTAATTCGACCCCTCCAGCGTTGTAGGTCCGCATGATCTTCAAGAGACGAAACAAACCCTTCAATCTCGAACACGTTGACCAGATCGATGAGCTTGCTGCCTCAGGCAAGCCGGTCTTTCTCGACTTCTGGCAAACGGGGTGTCAATCATGCCGCACGATGGACGGCGTGGTGGGTGAGCTTGCCGACGAGTACGCCGAGTCTGCTCACGTTGTCAAGGTGAACGTGCGCAACGTCCCGGGCGCTGCCCAACGCTTTCGCGTGATGTCGACTCCAACCTTCGTTGTTTACGGTGCGTCACCGAAAAAAAAGAGCAAGAAGTCCAAGCGTGAGGGCGGCGGCCTCGGGGAGCGCTGGCGGGCCAGCGGACTGGTGAAGAAGAACCAGCTCCAGCAGGCGCTCGAGCGCAACGGGGCATCCCGGACCTGATGGAGCTGCCGGCCGAGATGGCCGACCGAATCGTGGCCCATGGCAGGGCCGCGCTCCCCAACGAGGCCTGCGGCCTCATGGCCGGTGATTCCGACGGTGTACAGCAGGTGTATTGCTTAGAGAACAGCGACGCCTCGCCGATTTCCTACACGATTGATCCTGTCGGTCATTTCCGGGCCCTGCAGGATGCTGAACGAAACGGATGGGACCTGGTGGGCGCCTTTCACAGCCACGTCAACGCGCCGGCCTATCCATCGCCGACCGATGTGGAGGGGGCAACCGAGCCTGATTGGGTGTGGGTGGTGGCGGGTCCATTCGACGGGACACCCGAGCTGCGGGCTTATCGGATCCGAGACGGCGAGATCACCGAAGAGGAATTGGCGATCGTCTAGGTAGCGGGCCCAGCGGTAGGCTCGGCTCTGTGCAGCTCTGGGTTCTCGGTGCAAACGGACCTTACCCAACCGCCGGTCGACCAACCGCCGGCTACCTCCTAACGCACGACGAAACGCATGTGTGGGTTGATGCGGGCTCGGGCACTCTTCTCGCCCTCCAGGATTTGATGGACCCCGCCGACGTGGATGCGCTCGTGATAAGTCACCGCCACGTTGACCACTCGGTCGATGTGTTTCCGCTCTACCACTACCTTCGGTTCGGCGCAGGTCGCCCCGATCCGCTTCCGCTGTTTGTGCCGGAGGGCCTCGGAGGGCAGATCACCGAGTACACCGGGACCGGTTTCGCAGCCGCCTTCGATGTTTCGACACCTGCGGTGGGAGCTGTGATCACGGTGGGATCGGTCACCCTTCGGTTCTCCCATGCCGACCACTCGGTGCCCACGCTTCAACTCCGAGCCGAGGCGGGTGGTCGGTCCATTACCTACTCGGCCGACACCGGAACGGGATCTGACCTGGTGAGGCTTGCGGCCGGGTGCAACACACTTCTGGCCGAGGCGAGCTTCCAGGGTCGTGACAAGCCGGCCGCCCATCATCTGACAGCCACCGAGGCGGGGGAGATCGCTACCCAGGCCGGGGTCGAGCGACTCATCCTCACCCACCTCATGCCTAGCCTTGACCCGCAACAATCGATCAAGGAAGCGGCCGCTGCCTTCGGGGGTGATGTGATGGTGGCCACTCCCGGCCTGGAGGTTCTGATATGAGCGAGCGCGCCGACGGCCGCCGAGCCGACGAGCTTCGTCCGGTTCGAATCACACGCCGGTACACCGAGATGACCCCGGGTTCTGTCCTTATCGAGATGGGCAAGACGCGGGTCCTGTGCACCGCCGGCATTGATCCGAATGTGCCCCGCTGGCTCAAGGACACCGGGCAGGGATGGGTGACCGCCGAGTACAACATGCTTCCCGGTTCTTCGAAGGAACGCATCTCCCGCACTTCGCTGAGTGGAGGCCGCACCAAGGAGATCCAGCGGCTCATCGGCCGGTCGCTGCGCGCCGTCGTCGACTTGGAGAAGATGGGCGAGCTGGCGGTGCGGGTTGATTGTGATGTACTGCAAGCCGACGGAGGAACCCGAACAGCCAGCATCACCGGAGCCTGGATTGCTCTTCATGACGCGTTGGCGTCTGGTCGCCAGGAGGGTCTGCTGGATTCCGACCCGATGCTCGATCATTGTGGGGCGGTGAGCGTCGGGGTGCGCAACGGTCAAGTGCTGCTCGACCTCGACTATCCCGAGGACGTTTCGGTAGACGTGGATTTTAATGTTGTCATGACGGGATCGGGGCGACTCATCGAAGTGCAGGGAACTGCCGAGCATGCCCCCTTTACCCGCGACGACCTCAACGGTCTTGTGGATGCTGCCGCGGCCGGGATCTCGGACCTGGTCGAGAAGCAGCGCCAGGCGGTGGCGGGCTGAGACAGGTAATAGTTGCCTCCAAGAATCCCGACAAGATTCATGAGGTGGAAGCCGTGCTCGGTGTTCTGGCGAACCCGTTCGAGGTGGTGCACGGCCAAAGCTGGCCCGATATCGATGAGCCGTTCGACTCGCTCGAGGAAAATGCTCTCCACAAGGCCAGAGAAGTTGTCGGTCACACCGGATTCGCCGCGTTGGCCGACGACACCGGCCTCGAAGTCGACGCCCTGGGCGGGTTGCCAGGAGTTCGCACAGCCCGCTTTGCAGGTCCCGAGGCCAGCTACGACGACAATATCGAAAAATTGCTCGGCGAACTGGCAGGTGTTACCCACCGGGCCGCCCGGTTTCGTACTGCGGTGGCTTTCATCCTTCCTGATGGTGGCGAGTTCGTGGCCGAAGGGGTGTTGCAGGGCCGGATCGCCCTGGCCCGGCGTGGTGATCTCGGGTTCGGGTACGACCCGGTGTTCGAAGTGGAGGCCTTCGACTTTCAGACGCTGGCCGAGATAGGTGAGGCGGACAAGAACCGGATCAGCCACCGCGCGATCGCGCTTCAGAAGCTGGCTGCCGGCCTGTAACTAGTCACTTATAGTAGGCGCTGATACTCACTCTGAGTACGGTGACCTCATGGCTAATACGGCCCGGGGGCGGGTCTTGCGGGAGTTCTTTCTCGTCGCGTTCATCGCGGCGTTCGT
>JAUXJL010000162.1 GCA_030624805.1 Acidimicrobiia bacterium | reverse complement strand
TATCAACCCCGAACATCGCACCAACCGATATGGCAGCATTCTGCAGTCGGGCAAGCGTGGCGCCGGCCCCTGCCTGCACGGCCGAGTCTGAAAGCACCTCCACGTTGGCGAGGCGAGCGACACTCATGACGAGCTCGCCGGCCAGGGGGACGCCTCCACCCACCATCCCCGTGTTTCCGCCTTGCACGACCACAGGTTGGCCGGCACTGTGGCATAGAGCGAGGGCTGATGACAGCTCATCAATCGAACCCGGCCGGACAACGGCCGGCGTTTGCCCTCGATACCGACCCGTCCAATCGACCTCGTAGCCGGCTCGCAGATCAGGATCGGTGAGGCAATGGTCAAACCCGACCACCTCGATGAGGTCGTTCACGAGCATGCTGGCACACTACCGACGGCTGGTACCGTCAGACCATGAAATCTCCCCTCGATCCCCCCGGTCGGCTCCTGCTCGGCCCCGGCCCGTCCCCCGTTGACCCTTCCGTGCTCGACGCCCTCGCCAAGCCGGTGCTCGGCCACATGGACCCGGAGTTCGTTGCCATCATGGACCAGACAAGCGACCGGCTGCGGAGTGTCTTCCGTACCCGCAACCCATTGACGTTTCCGGTGTCGGGGACGGGCAGCGCCGGGATGGAAGCTTCGATGATCAACGTCCTCGAACCGGGCGACTCGATTGTGATCGGGGTAAACGGCGTGTTCGGCGCCCGCATGGCAGATGCTGCTGGGCGGGCCGGGGCGAAGGTGACGCTCGTCGAAGCACCTTGGGGCGAGCCCATCGACCCCGAAGCCCTCGGGAGCGCGGTTCGCTCGGTCAACCCCAAGGCCGTGGCCCTCGTACACGCCGAGACATCAACCGGCGCTCAGAGCCCCGTCGACCTGGTTCGCCGCGAGATCGGCCCGGCGCCGCTGCTCATCGTCGACTCTGTCACCAGCCTGGCGGGCATAGCTCTCGAGGTCGACAAGTGGGGTATCGACGTGTGCTTTTCCGGCACGCAGAAGTGTCTGAGCGTCCCGCCCGGACTAGCGCCGATTACATTCTCACCGCGCGCTGCTCAGGCCATCGCCGACCGCACCACTCCTGTCCAATCGTGGTACCTCGACGTTTCGATGCTCCGGAAATACTGGGAAGAGGGCGACGGCGGCCGGACCTATCACCACACAGCGCCCGTCTCCATGGTCTACGCCCTCTGGGAGGGCCTTCGCCTGGTATTGGAAGAAGGTCTCGAGGATCGCTGGGCACGCCATCAGGAAGTTGGAGAGTTTCTGCAGCAAGAGCTCACCGACTTGGGATTCAAGCTGTACGCAAAGGCGGGCTGTCGATTGCCCCAGCTCACATCTGTGACCTTGCCGAAGGGGGTCGACGACAACCTTCGTGGTCGCCTTCTCAACGACTTCGACATTGAGATCGGCGGCGGCCTCGGGGAGGGGGCCGGCAAGGTGTGGCGCATCGGCCTCATGGGCTTCGGCGCCAAGCGAGCGAACGCAATCCGGCTGGTGCAGTCCATCCGAGCGCTGGTCAGCTAGACCGTCCTCTGAGCGCGTCGCCGGCCCCAGTTGCGGATACGGGGCTCCCGGCGGCTCGGGGAGGACCGATCTGAGGACCACGGCGCGTACGGGGCCATCGTCATCTCGGCGAGTTGCAAGAGCACGGTGTCGTAATTGACCCGCCAGCCCGCCCAATCGATCCACGCCTGTTCCTGGTCGGCCTTCATTGGCACGCCCGCATCCCGAAGTCGTCCATACACCGCGTCGAACTCCTCCTGACTAATGCTGATGGGATCAGAATGCTGAGGATCGGGGTCGTACTCCATGCCAAAGAAGTCGGCTATGCGCCGCAGGGTAAGGTATCCGGCCCGCAGGCACAGCTGCGGCTCCGGCTGGCGAGTCTGGTCAACACTCGAGACAACCAAAGCGGCAGAATCCAGCACCGTCCCGGCGGCCGTTATCCAATGATGCTCCGGGAGTGGTGATCGGAAGAAGTTGAGGGCCGGGTATGACGTGTGCGATTCTTGAATGTCGATGAACCACTTCTCCCATTCCAGCCAGGTCTCTTCCATTTGCCCGAGCCTGCCTATCGCATAAAGACGCGTAATGAAGACCTCGGCTGACGGCGGAGTGCCGGCCCGCACCTCTAGTGCTCCCACCTTGGCCTCTCGGCGCTGGAAGTTCGAGTAAATGGCCGGCAGGAAGGCGATCAAGAGCGCCATGAGGCCCAGGCCGATGATCGCTTCACCGAAGGCCATGATCCGTTCACCGAACGTGACGGCTGGTGCGAAGCCGAGCGTCAGGAGCGACGAACCGCTGAGGAAGAATGCCTCCGACCACCCGTCGTTTTGAACGGCCCAGAACATCGCCGTGAAACCGACCAGCACGAGCACCAGCCACACCACAACCATTAGCAATAGACCGACCGGTGCGAACAGGGCCCACACTCTGTCTCGCCACGAGAACGAGCGATTGTCGCCGGCCAGGACGTTGAAGGCCTGTGCCAGGCCTCTAAAAACTCCACGGCTGAGGACACTCTGGGCACTGCGGGGAAGCACCACAGTGCGGATGGCAGAGAGCAGGGTCCAGGCCGTAAGCGCCAGGCCCGCCAGGAACACCAGAATGCGAAGAGCCATCATCATTTCGAGACCACGATATCGTCGTGGAACTCAACCCCGATCTGTCAGAGGCCGTTGTTGTCTCGAGGGGGACTGCTCGGCGGAGATTCGGCAATGCCAGACAGCCTTGCCCGGCCGAAGCCGGGCAGTCTCGCCCGGCCGAACTCATTGATGATCCGGACGAGACCAGCGACAGCTTTAGGGGCGCCAAACGCTCCGATCGGTGAGGTGTGCGATCGCCTCATTTCCGCTCAACGGAGAAGGCCAGCCCGTCGAGGCACGTCTGATCGACGATTTTCTTGGACTGAGGACCATCGAACACCGAGTTCGCCTCCACTCACCTTGCCCGTTCAGGTGTCGCGGCGGGCCCTCAACCGCCGATGTAACTCATTTCGACCTTGGGAAGCTCGGCAGTTTCGGAGGACCGAACCTCGGAATAGCGATCTGTCCGGCGTGTCCACACCTCGTCGAGGAAGGCGCCCAGCTCCTCATCGGTCCCACCGGCTCGTATGAGTTGTCGAACGTCGTGGCCCTCGGTGGCAAACAGGCAGGTGTAGAGCGAGCCCTCGGCCGAAAGGCGCAAACGTGTGCAGGCGCCGCAGAACGGCTGAGTTACCGAGGCGATCACCCCAAATTCGCCCGATCCGTCGAGGTAGCGGTAGCGACGGGCAACCTCACCTGCGTAGTTGGCTTGTACGGGCTCGCACGGCAATTCAGCACCGATTGAGGCGACAATCTCGCCGGCCGGAACAACGTCCTCGAGCCGCCATCCGTTGGTGGCGCCAACATCCATGTATTCGATGAACCGGACGATTTGGCCGGTGCCTTGGAAGTGCCGGGCCATGTCGACGACTGTGTGGTCGTTGACACCACGTTTGACAACTGCATTCACCTTGACGGGACCCAGCCCGGCGGCGGCCGCGGCCTCGATTCCGTCGAGCACCCGGTCGACCGGAAACCCAACATCATTCATCGCCTGGAAAACGTCGTCGTCGAGCGAATCGAGGCTGACCGTCACCCGGCTCAACCCCGCGGTGGCGAGAGCCTCGGCCTTACGTTCCAGTAATGAGCCGTTGGTGGTGAGGGTGAGATCAACTTCACCGAGACCAGCGAGCATTGCCACCAGTTTCTCCAGCTCGACCCGCAGCAGCGGCTCCCCACCGGTCAGCCGGATCTTCTCGACGCCACGATCGATGAGCAACCCGGCGACCCGAGTGATTTCCTCGAACCGGAGCAGAAGGTCACGGGCGAGGAACTCGTAGTTACGGTTGAAGATCTCCTTAGGCATGCAATAGCCACAGCGGAAGTTGCACCGGTCGGTGACTGAGATACGAAGGTCGCGAACCGGTCGCTGAAGTGTGTCGAACATGAGCGGAGGGTACCTCGTCGAGCAGGTTGCGGCCCGGCGGGCTAGCCGAACCGCTCCTCGAGAATCAGCTTGGCTGCGTCGGCTATGGCTGCCCAGTCACCTTCCGGGCTCCGGGTGAGGGTGACAAAGTCGGCTGTCATGAACACGCTGGTCACCCCATCCAGCTCGATGAGGGCCTGCGCGGTGACATCCTCGGATTCTTGACCAGCAACCACTGTGGTCGGGCCGCCAACGTCCTGACCCACGGTGAATTTGAGGGCGTTGGGGTTGGGTGTCTGTTCGATGGTAACCGGCATGAGGCGATTGTAGCGGTGTCGGCTAATTCGGCTTATAGGCCCTGGCGACCGTGATCGGCTCGACATCGAAGAATTCGCCGGCCGGCGCCACTGATTTCATGAGCCCGGGGAGCTGCTCGAGCAGGGCGTCGAGATCTTCAGCGGAAATCTGATCCATCCCCCGCCAGCCCTCGACTGCCACGGAATCGACGTAGGTCTCGTAATCACGGAAGTGGCCGATTGGGAAGTCGAGCGGATACGCGTCACCGTCCCTGAAGCCGGCTCGGACCAACGCCATCGCGATATCCATCTGGCGGGGGTGGCGACGTACGAGGTACTCGCCGACCTCGGGGTGCAGGTTGGAGAGGATCAGCTGTGGATATCTCTGCGGGCGCGAGTCGAGCAGGGTTCCGGCGTCGAACTCCGTGAGCAAGATGCCACCGCCCGGCTTGAGAATCCGGTAGGCCTCAGTCAGAAGATCTGTTAGGTGAGTGACCGACCCAGCCGCGTCTCGCAGAACAACCAGGTCAAGACTGTCGTCATCGAGCCCGGTCGCAGCTGCGGTGGCGTCCCCGGCGGGTGCTGCTCCTCGTGTGACCAGTACCACCGACCCGGTGTCGAATCGCTGACCTGCTCCCACCGGCAACTGGATATCGGCCGCGCCATCTCCCGCCAGCAAGATCTCTCCATTGGGCGGCAGGTCGAGGTTGACAATGAGTTCGGTCCACATGCCTTTTGAGGGTAGCGATGCGAAACCCGTCGAAGCCGTCACGAGAGGGTTTCTCGGAGGAACCGACCGTCCCGCGGTGGGTGACATCAGCGGTCGAGACAGTCAAGGGAGACATCACCGATGCCGCGCCGGGAGACGCCAGCTCCCTCTCACGACCTCCGGCCGCATCGCGAGTGAGTAGTCGGTTTACGAACCACTCCACCTCCTACTTCGCGCTCATCGATCACTGAGGACCGACCCGGCACCCGTGCCGCAAATGGGCCGAGCTGCCCTTCGTTATATCGCTCGGCGCCCCGTTCTCGGCCACGGTTGACTGGCCACGACTTAGGCTCTAGTTCAGATCAATAGAGAGGAAGCTTCGATGCGGAACGTCAAGCTCGAGCGGACGTTGGCTGCACCTCGGTCCAGCGTGTGGGCCGTGTTGGCCGATTACCCCAACATCGCCGACTGGAACGACGGCGTCAAGAAGAGCTAC
>JAUXJL010000084.1 GCA_030624805.1 Acidimicrobiia bacterium | reverse complement strand
TTCCGGGTGCTCAAGCGAACGGGGCGCGAGCCGTGGGATGTCATCGACGAGGTCATCTCGGTCACTGCCGACTGGGTGGGTCGGCTCTAGCCGAAATCCTCTTCGAGCTGCTTGACCTTGTTGAGGCGTCGAACGTGGCGCTCCTCGCCTGAGAACTCGGCGCCCAGGAAGGCTTGAACCAACTCGGACGCCTGAGCGTCTCCGATGACTCGGGCCCCGAGCGTGAGGATGTTGATGTCATCGTGTTCGACACC
This sequence comes from Acidimicrobiia bacterium, assembly GCA_030624805.1. Classification (GTDB taxonomy): domain Bacteria; phylum Actinomycetota; class Acidimicrobiia; order Spongiisociales; family SHLN01; genus SHLN01. The sequence goes on along the minus strand of JAUXJL010000084.1, from coordinate 7,675 downwards.
CTGATGAGCGGTGTAGGCGTCATGGGCCACGGTGGCTCGGATCCCTTTGAGCTTATTGGCGGCAATCGAAGCTCCCGCTCCGGAGCCACAGATGAGGATGCCCCTTTCTGCCGCCCCGTCCAGCACAGCCCGTCCCAGAGCCGCCGCAAAATCCGGGTAATCAACCGGGTCGGTTGAGTCGGTTCCGACGTCGACGACCTCATGTCCGTTGCGTCGCAGCTCGGTGGCAATGGTTTCCTTCAGTTCATAACCGGCGTGGTCGGCGCCGACCGCGATCTTCATGGGGTGAGCGTAGTGGTTCGGCAAAAGGTGCCGCGAAAACCAGCAAGCCTCATAAGATCGGCCTGATGCCTGAATTTGTCGTAACCGGAGGCTCTGCGCTCTCTGGCTCCGTTTCAGTTCTTGGAGCCAAGAATGCCGTCCTCAAGCAGCAGGTGGCCGCCCTGCTCGCCCCCGGCAAGCACCTCCTCGAGAACGTCCCCCATATCGTCGATGTTGAGCTGATGGGTCGGGTGCTGGCGTACGTCGGCGCCGAGTGTGTGCTCGATGACCACACACTCACGATCGACGTCCCGGCCGAGCTGACTCCTGAGGCTCCGTTGGATCTCGTCCGTCAAATGCGGGCCTCCATTCTTGTGCTTGGACCTTTGTTGGCGAGACAAGGCCGGGTCCGGGTGGCGCTCCCCGGAGGTGACGATCTGGGGGCGCGACCGGTTGACATGCACATCGAAGGTTTGCGCAAACTGGGTGCCGAGTTCGAGCTGCGGCATGGAGTCCTTGAAGGTGTGGCCGAAACCGGTCTCCGAGGAGCCGAGGTGGCGTTCGACTTTCCGAGCGTCGGAGCAACCGAAAACGTGCTTCTGGCGGCAGTGCTGGCTCGGGGCGAGACGGTCATCGACAACGCCGCTCGCGAGCCGGAGCTGGCGGATCTCGCCGCCTATCTCAACGCCATGGGAGCCAGGATCACCGGGGCCGGCACTTCGACAATACGGGTTTTGGGAGTCGATCAGCTCCGCCCTGCCACTCACCGGGTGGTGCCCGACCGGGTGGAAGCCGGCACCTACGCCATTGCTGGAGCCATCACGGCGGGGGAGGTGACCGTGGCCGATTGTGTGCCCGACCATCTCCGGATGGAGCTCCGCAAGCTCCAGGAGGCTGGCTGCCGGGTGGAGGCCGGGGAAGACTGGGTCCGCGTCATGGGTCCCAAACGTCCCAGTGCCCTCAATTTCGCCACCTTGCCCTACCCAGGCTTCGCCACCGATCTGCACCCCCAGATGGTGGCATTGTTGGCGACGGCCGACGGAACGTCTGTAATCACCGAGAACGTGTACGAGTCGCGGTTCAAGTACATCGGCGAATTGAGCCGGATGGGAGCCGACATCTCCACCGATTGGCAGCATGCCGTAATCCGGGGTGTGCCCTATCTCTCAGGGTGCCCGGTGGTGGCTCCTGATATCCGAGCCGGTGCATCGCTGGTGTTGGCGGCCCTGCGAGCCGAGGGCTACTCGACCATCACGGAGTCACACCATATCGACCGAGGGTATGAGAGGTTTGTAGACAAGCTGGTAGATCTCGGGGCCGACGTCGAGGCTCGCGACTAGCCGCGTCTTTACTGGCTGGTCCAACCCCCGTCGACCAGCAACACGTGCCCGGTGACCATCCTTCCCGCCTCCGAGGCCAGGTAGATGACCGCCCCGGCCACGTCTGTTGTGGTCCCAACGGTGCCGATCGGGATTCGTTCGACCACCGCCGCCCGATAGCCCGGATCGTCGAGACGTTCGGCAGTGCCGGGTGTGTAGATGAAAGTCGGAGCTACGGCGTTGACTGTCACGCCGCGCCCGGACCATTCGAGGGCCAGCACCTTGGTGAGGAGATTGACGCCGCCCTTCGAGGCCGAATAGACGGCATGGTCGCGAATGCCGACCACCCCGGCTTGCGAGCTCATGTTGATGATGCGTCCGCCGCCTTGTTTCAACATCACCCGCCCGGCTGCCTGGCAGCAAAAGAAGAGGCCCTTGAGGTTGACGTCGAGGATCTCGTCCCAGTCGGCTTCGGTAACCGCCTCAGCCGGATGGTTTGCTCCGATGCCGGCGTTGTTGACGAGGATGTCTAACGAACCGAAGTGATCGACAATCTGATCGATGGCGGAGGCAACGCCATCTGGATCGGTTACGTCAAGCCGGACCGGCAGAACCGGACCTTCGAAGCGGTCGGCGTCATCCGGATTTCTAATGCCCGCAGCCACCTGCGCTCCGGCCCCGCTCAGCGCGGCCACGAGGTCGAATCCAATCCCGCGTGAAGCCCCGGTGACTAGCGCCGTCTTCCCGTCGAGCCGGAAGTTCGGCTGTTCCATTGTCAGTCTTCTTCGTGAATGCTGCGCATGGACCACACCAGGCTGCGCATGCTGCGCGGCTGCTTGAGGACGGCCACTACCGCTTGCGCCACATCGTCGGGCCGAAGCATTTTCTCGAGGCCCTCCATATCTGGAGTCCGGCCGGTTCCCATTGCGAATTCGGTTGCAACACCCCCGGGTGCGATCACCGTCACTCGGATCCCTTTGGCACGGAGCTCGCGGTCGAGCGCCCCGGCCAGCCCCACTTGCGCGAACTTAGTCGCGGCGTACACGGCTTCGTCCCCTGCCCCCCGGATGCCGGCGACCGACGCGATGATGACGATGTCGCCACTGCCGGTGCTGAGCATCCCGGGAACCGCCGCCCGGATTGGCCACACGGTGCCCGACACATTGGTGTCGATCATGGCCACGATCTCGTCGTCGGTCTGGTCCATAATGCCGCCATACACCCCAATGCCGGCATTTGCGATCAGCACATCGAGCTTCCCGAACGCGTCGACCGCCGCTTCCACCAGCTTGACCCCGTCGGTCGGGGTGCGCACATCCATTTCCACCGGGACGAACGCATCTCCAAGCTCATCTGCCAGGTCCTTGAGACGGTCGGCCCGCCGGGCTCCTCCCACCACCTTCATACCCTCGGCAATCAGCGCCCGTGCACTGGACTGTCCGATGCCGGCGCTGGTCCCTGTGATCGCGGCTACCAGACCCGTGAGATCGCTCATTTTTCCACCCTTCACGTGTATTCATTGGACGCTACCACCCCGCTCGTTTGAGCTGCCCGGGCGCGAGACTCCTCTATATTGCCGATCCGGTGGGCGGCCGTGATGTGGAGGTGCGGTGAATCAAAATCTACGCGTAGGGGTTGTCGGCGTCGGCGGCATGGGAATGCGACATGTCGAGAATCTGCACCGTCGTATCGCAGGAGCCTCGGTGACCGCCGTGATGGATGCCGACCCGGCTCGACTGGAAGCCGTCTCCCGGGCCTTTGGAGCCGACCCTTACCAGGAGGCGGGGTCCCTGATAGGCGCCACCGATGTCGATGCCGTGATCATCGCCTCACCGGATGAAACCCACGCCGCCCTGGCGCTCGAGTGCATCGCGGCCGGTAAACCTGTTTTGTGCGAAAAGCCCCTGGCCGCTACTCCGGCGGAGGCGCGAGTCGTCGTCGAGGCCGAGGCAGCCGCCGACCGTCGCCTGGTACAGGTGGGTTTCATGCGGCACTTCGATCCGCAGCACCTGGCGGTAAAAGGGGCGATCGAGCGGGGAGAGATCGGTCGGCCTGTGTACTTCCGCGGTTGGCATCGCAATCGGGCGCTGGCTCCGTTTCCCACCACTCGCGAGGTGATGATTTCCTCCGCCATTCACGACCTGTACTCGGCCCGATGGCTGCTCGACGCAGAGATTGCCGAGATTTCGGTGATGGGCGCGCCGATTGACCCGGATCGATCAGCGGAATTGGAGCTCCAGATCATATCCCTGCAGATGACGAATGGTGCGTTGGCGGTAATCGAGGTGAACCGGGACTCCTCATCTGGATACGAGGTAGGAGTTGAGGTCGTTGGTTCCGACGGAACGGTGACGATAGCTCCCCATCACACGCCGCCGGTGCGCCGCCGATCTGCCATCGCTCAACGGGAAGAGCCGGGTTGGCTGGAACGATTTGCTGAGGCCTACGTGCTGGAAGCGAGGGGGTGGGTGGAGAGCATGCAGGAGGGCAGCTCCGGAGGCCCGACCGCTTGGGATGGATATGCGACGCTGGCGGCGGCTGAAGCGGGAGTGACGGCCATTGCGGCGGGACCGCAGCGAGTCGAGCTAGGGGAACGGCCTCGCTGAGCAATGCGGCGCCTGATCCGGCCACCCCGGCTTGGGCTCCCAACGAGTCGATATCATCAGAGGGAACGTCGAAATGGAGTCCATCGATGCTTGAAGCCACCGCGCTGAGCCCGTTGCAGGCGACAGTCAGCACCACCGCAACAGACTTCTGGAATGACTCGTGCTCGATCGAAGAGCTGACGTATGCCATCGAACACGGTGCAGTAGGGGCAACCAGCAACCCCACCATCGTCGAGCAGGTGCTTCGTCAGGAACGGCACCTGTGGGAGGACCGCATCCATGAGATCATCGCGGACAATCCTGCGTGGACCGAGGAAGACGTCATGTGGCAGGTGTTCGAGGAGATCGCGTTGAAAGGCGCCGAGCTGCTGCTGCCGGTTTTCGAGCGGGAGAACGGACGGAAAGGCCGCCTCTCGATCCAGACCAACCCCGCCAACTACCGCAATCTCGATCGCATGGTGGCACAGGCCGAACACTTCGCAGCACTCGCTCCCAACATGCAGGTGAAGCTGCCTGCCACCAGCCAGGGAATCGCGGCCATCGAAGAAGTGACCTACCGTGGCGTGAACGTGAACGCCACCGTCAGCTTCACGGTGCCGCAGGCCATCGCGATTGCAGAGGCAGTCGAGCGCGGGCTCGATCGTCGTGCTGCCGATGGGCTGCCTACCGAGGACATGACGCCGGTCGCAACCATCATGATCGGGCGCACCGACGACTGGATGCAGGTAGTAACCAAACGTGACGCCATCGTCGTGAACCCGGCGTACCTCCCCTGGGCGGGCATCGCCGTCTTCAAGCAGGCGTATGGGCTGTACCAGGAGCGGGGTTACCGATCACGGCTACTGGCGGCCGCCTACCGCCATCACCTGCACTGGTCCGAGCTCATCGGCGGTGACATCGTGCTCACCATTCCCTCGGCCTGGCAGAAGCTGTTCAACGGCTCACAGGTGGAGGTACGGGAGCGTATCGGTGAGACGGTCGCCCCCGAGATCGTGCAAGAGCTCTACGACCGCATTCCCGACTTTCGGATGGCCTATGACGAAGACGGGATGTCGGTTGAACAGTTCGATGGCTACGGGGCAACCGTGCGCACGCTGCGGGGGTTCATCGGCTCACACCACGAGCTGATCCGGGTCATCCGAGAGGACTTCATGCTCCCGAACCCGGACGTGAGCTAAACCCCTACAGCCCGCCATGGTCGTCGATGAAGGCCATCACTTCAGGCTCCGTTGGCAGGGCCGACGAGCAGCCGTGACGGGTGACTACCAGGGCGCCGCAAGCGTTGGCGAATCGCACGGCTTCGAACCAGTTCCATCCTTCGAGTCGCTTGGTAATGAGGCCGCTCGCAAACGCATCTCCGGCCCCGACTGTGTTCACTACAGTGACCGGGAATCCGGGCACATCAACGGTCTCGTCGGCCGTCAACACCGACGCCCCTCCCGGCCCGTGCTTTAGCACCACTGCGGCGACGCCTTCGTCGGCCGCGACCAATTCCCCAACAGCCCCGACAACCTCGTCATGCTGCTCGTCGTTAAGCTCCATTCCCCGCGCCATGATGCGCTGGGGTTCGGCCGACAGCGCCTCATGAAACTCCTCCTCGGTCCCGATTGCGACATCGACTCGGGCGAACAACCGGCGCATGGCGCGGCCGTAGTCACGGTGGTCGGCCCACTCCAAGGGGCGGAGGTCGAGATCGACAAACCTCAGCAGGTCCAGCCGGACCGCCTCGTCCGCCATCCAATCGGCGGTCGCCACCACCCGGCCGCGGGAGTAAACATTCCCCGACAGCAGCACCGCTCTCGTGGACGCGAGCGGGAGGTCCCGGGCATGATCGATCGTGAGATATATGTCGGCCGGGTCTTCCCGATAGAAGGACAGCGGGAACTCGGCAGGGGGTTTGATGCCGATAAGCGCCAGCGAAGTCAGCTTGCCCTCTACTCGAGGGATGAAGCCGGTGACCACACCTGCGTCGGACAGATAGCGGAGGATGAAATCGCCGACCCGGTCGGTCCCAACCGCTGTGAAGGCGATTACTTGCAAGCCAAGTCGAGCCGTTCCGATTGCGATATTGGTGGGACTTCCACCCACCATCGCATCGAAGCTGGAAACGTTCTCGAAGTCGGCTCCGATCTGCTGTGCGAACAGATCCATGTTGGCCCGGCCGACGGTGATGAGGTCGTACGTCACCCCGGGATGTCGTCCTCGTAGTCGGGGGCGGTGCCCATCACATGCTGGTCGAAATCGATCACCGCGCCCGTCATGAGACCCGCGGCGGGTGATGCCACGAACGAAACCAACCGCGCCACTTCACTCGGGTCGATCAACCTTCCGAACGGCTGCCGGGAACCGGCGGCTTCCAGCCAGCCGTCACCGGCGCCGTGGTGAATGCGCTGAATCTGATCCTCGGCGGGAGTGTCCATCCACCCCGGGTTGACGATGTTCACCCGAATCCGATGAGGGGCGAGGGCGTTTGCCAGGTTCCGGGTCAGTGCGATCAATGCACTCTTCGAAGCGCTGTAACTGGTGATGAAAGGGGCGCCGCCGTGGCCGGCCATCGAGCCGATGTTGACCACTGAGCCCTCCACCCCGTGATCCTTCATATTGCGGGCCACACCCTGGGTGAGGAAGTAGGGAGCACGGACGTTGGTAGCGAAGATCTGATCAAACCGATCGGTTGTGGCATCCCACACCGAATCCCGATCGGTGACTGCGGCAGCATTGACGAGGGCATGGATGGGGCCAAATCGCTCCGACGCCTCGCCCGTAACCTGTTCGGCAGCCGTCGGTTGCGAAAGATCAGCGGAAACGAAGAATCCCTCAGCGCCCAGTTTTTCGAGGTGCTCGACGGCTCGGTTTCCCTTGTCGCGGTCGCGGCCGACGATCACCAGGTTGGCCAGTCCCGCCCCGATCATCTCCTCGGCGATGGCAAGGCCGAGGCCCTGCGATCCTCCGGTGACGATGGCGGTCTGGTGGGGGCCGAACACGGTCATGCTTTCAATCGACGGTTGGAATCTTGTCGAAGGGCTGGCCGAGCGCCTCTGGACCGATAGCCGAGTATCCGCCGTCGACTGCCAGATCGGCGCCGGTGACGAAAGAGGATCGGCCGCTCACCAGGAAGGAGACCGCATCGGCTATCTCCTCAGGGTCCGCCATGCGGCCGATCGGCTGGAACTCGGCGGCGAGGGCGTCGGCCCGTTCTCGTGAGCCGTAACGTGCTGAGAGAGACCGGCTCCACGTCCAACCGGGAGACACCGAGTTGACCCGGATGCCATCGGCCGCCAGGAGCTGGCCGGCATTGCGGGTCAGGCCGAGTACAGCCGCTTTGGTAACGGGATACACCACCCGGTTTGGCTGGGACTGCTTCCCACTGATTGAGGCGATGTTCACGATTGACCCCCCGCCACGGTTTCGCATGTGGGGAGCAACCTTTCCCATCAACAAGGCCGACGCCACCAGATTGATGTCAAGCACGAAATGCCAGGCAGTCCG
>JAUXJL010000303.1 GCA_030624805.1 Acidimicrobiia bacterium | reverse complement strand
CTCGGCGGCAGCACGCTCGCCCTCCTGGTCGGTACGGTCGGGTTTGGTGCCGGCCTGTTGGCCAATATTGACTCCACCGATCCGGAATATGGCCCGATGACTACCTCACTCCTGATCGCCGCTCACGGCCTGGCATCCCTTCTCACCTTCGCGGCGCCAAGGCCCTTGAACACGCCAAGCCCCCAGGTTGAATCGACACCCGACCCAGCAGGTTGAACCTAAGCTCGAACAGTGACCCAGATCGAGCCCTTCGCCGAGTACGAACAGCACGACGCGGTCGGCCTGGCCGAGCTCGTCTCACAAGGCCAGGTCCATCCAGGCGAGCTGGTGGCTGCTGCCATCGAACGCATCGACGAACGTGACCCAATGATCAATGCCGTCATTCGCCGCCGCTTCGATGAAGCCCGCCAACAAGCCGCCGGCCCCGTCTCCGACGGTCGCTTCGCCGGGGTTCCCTTTCTCATCAAGGACCTGGCATTCGAAAACGGAGAACAGGTGGCCTTTGGGTCTGTCTTCTTCCGGGACTACCGAGCGGACACAACCTCGGCCCTGATCGAACGGTTCCGAAGCGCCGGGCTCATCAGCCTCGGCCGAACCAACACACCCGAGTTCGGGCTGCTCCCTTCAACCGAGCCCGTCATCTATGGACCAACCAGCAACCCATGGAGCGCCGATCATTCGCCGGGCGGATCGAGCGGCGGAGCAGCGGCAGCGGTGGCAGCCGGGATGCTGCCGATGGCCCACGCCAGCGACGGCGGCGGTTCGATTCGCATCCCCGCATCGGCTTGCGGACTGTTCGGGCTGAAACCCACCCGCGGCCGCACCCCGCAACGCCCCTTGTCCGGGCCCGATGGCTTGCCGGTCGGATTGTGCGTGAGCCGAAGCGTGCGCGACAGCGCGACGCTGCTCGACGAGGTACACGGCGCCGTGCATGGCGACCGCTGGCATGCACCGTCGCCCAGCGGGTCATTCAGCGAGGCCGCTCGCCGCCACCCGACGCGACTTCGCATTGCATACAGCGTCCACGATTTCCACGGCAGGCGAGTCCATCCGGATGTAGCCGAAGCAGTGCTGGTCACCGCCCGCCTGTGCGAGGAACTCGGACACGAAGTGATGGAAGGCCGACCATCGGTCAATGGCGAACAGATGGCGGCCGCATTTCTGTTGCTGTGGGAAGCGGTGCCCGCCAGCGTGTTCCAGCTCATCCTGGAACAAGCCGACGAGCAGACGACGGGGAAGCTTCTGCGCAAGCTTGGGGATTGGCGAGCGATGCGGGTGATAGCACGCCTCGACAGCCGCAAGTCGAAGCAACCTGCATTTGAGCCATTCACCTGGGCGTTGGCGAAACGGGCACGGTCGACCGACTCCGGTCAGCTCTCGAGGGCCTACGGGGAGCTGCAGGCCATAACGTACGAGGTTGCCGACTTCCTCGAGAATGTCGACCTGTTCCTTTCTCCTGTGCTGGGCACTCCCCCGGCCCGGACCGGTGAGATCGACCAAACAGTGGATCTCGATGATCTGATTGACCAGCTCGTGACCTATGTATCGTTTACCCCCCTCGCCAACTTCACCGGCTTCCCCGCCATGTCCGTGCCGCTCCACTGGAACGGGAGCAACCTCCCAATAGGGTCGCATTTCCTTGGCAGGTTCGGAGACGAAGAGACGCTGCTGGGACTGGCAGGCCAGCTCGAGGAGGCCCGCCCGTGGTGGGACCGCCGGCCTTCCCAGCCGGCTGCCTCGTAAACTCCCAACATGTCAAGAACGAGCATCAAACTGAGCGCGGAAGTGAGCGACTACCTGGTTGAGCACGGCACCCCGCCCGACGAAATACAGAAGGCGCTCATCGCCGAGACTGCACAGCTCGGCAAGATTTCGGGCATGCAAATCGCCCCCGAACAGGGAGCGTTCATGACCATTCTCACCCGGCTGCTCGGGGTGAACCGGGCCATCGAAGTTGGCACCTTCACCGGGTACTCGGCACTGTGTATCGCCCGCGGGCTCCCCGAGAATGGCGAACTGGTGTGCTGCGACGTGAGTGAGGAATGGACGGCGATCGGGCGGCGCCACTGGGATCTGGACGGGGTCGGTGACCGCATCAGCCTTCTCCTCGGGCCTGCCCTTGAAACCCTCGCCGATATCCCTTCACAACCCCCCTTCGACCTTGGCTTCATCGATGCCGACAAGGAGAACTACGCCGGCTATTACGAGGCACTCCTTCGGCTGATACGACCCGGTGGTCTCATCCTCGTCGACAACGTGTTGTGGTCGGGCCGCGTCCTCGAGCCGGAAGATTCCGATGCCAGAGCGATTGCCGAGTTCAACGTGATGGTCCGCGACGACACCCGCGTCGACAACGTCATGCTGCCCATCGCCGATGGTCTGAGTCTCCTTCGGGTTCGATAGCGAATTTGTGAATTCACAAAGGGTGACTTCGGCCCGGCCGGCCATCATGTCGGCCGGTGACTTCATCGGAGGGCGCCCAGCTTCTCTTCACAGCAACGTGACCTTCGGCCCTATGAGACGGGGACTGGGTCAACGATCATTTGCTGGTCATCGTCGTTGGGAACGCCCGGTGCGGTCCCGGCGACTCAGAACTCTGGAGATGCTTCTCCTGTTCGGGTTCTGAGGCAGAACTGAGAGACGGGCTCCTCCCCATACGGCCCGTCTCTCGGTCGCGTCTGGGTACTGGCCGGTTGGCACATCAAAGG
>JAUXJL010000048.1 GCA_030624805.1 Acidimicrobiia bacterium | reverse complement strand
GGCCGAAGCCTGCGCCGTAGGCGTGGCCGAAGCCTGCGCCGTAGGTGCGGCCGAAGCTTGCGCCGTAGGTGCGGCCGAAACGCCAGGTTGAGGTGGCATCGGCCGGTATCGTGGCTTCAGGCGTTCCCGACGCAGGTCGATATTTGATCTCATGAGCTCCCCATCCACACTCGATGTTTCGGTGATCCTCCCCGTGTTCAACGAACGCGGCCACCTCGACGCTGAGATCACTCGCATCCAGGACTCGCTGCAGAGCTCGGGATACAGCTACGAGATCATCGTGATCGACGACGGCTCGACCGACGGCTCCTCCGAGCGTCTCACGGAAATTGAAGGCATCCGCCTCATCCAATTTCAGACCAACCGGGGGTCGGGCTCGGCCCGCAAGTACGGCACGCTCCAGGCGGTTGGGCGGGTGGTCGTGTGGACCGACGTTGACATGACCTATCCGAACGGCGAAATACCTCGTTTCGTGAAGGAGCTCGTTTCGGGTTGGGATCAAGTTGTCGGGGCCCGCACGTCCGAACAGGGCACAGTCAAGGTTCTCCGCACTCCGGCCAAATGGGTCATTCGCAAGCTGGCCGGCTACCTGGTCGACTTCAAGATTCCCGATCTCAACAGCGGCCTGCGGGCATTCCGCCGGTCGGTTGCCCACCAGTACCTCTACTTGCTGCCGCGTGGGTTCTCATGTGTTACCACCCTTACGCTGGCGTTCCTGAACAACGGGTACTCAGTGAAGTACATCCCGATCGATTACTTTCCCCGGGCCGGAGAGTCCAAGTTCCACTGGTGGAAGGACACCCGCCGCTACATGCTCCAGGTCATCCGGATGGTGCTCATGTACAACCCTCTGCGGATATTTATGCCGCCTGCCGTGCTGGTTCTCCTGGTCGGGGCCGGCAAGGTGGTTTATGACGTCTTTGACAAGGACTGGCGTCTCGGGACCAACACGCTGGCTCTGCTCGGATTTGGCCTTACCCTCGCCATCGTCGGGATGATTGCCGACCTCATGGTGAGCCTCAACAAGCGCCAGGACTACGAGATGCCAGCCACCACCAGTGGAAACGGGAGCTGAGTTCGGCTGCGGCGACGGAAACCAGCTGGGCTTGGCCGACTTCTTTGTCTACCGGTTCGTCTGATCGAGCTCGGGAGTGCCGCGCACCTGCTGGAAGGCGGTGATCCCGCCGATGGAAAGACCGACCAGGACGAGGGCAACATATCCCGAGAATCGGATCAACGCCGCCACCAGGAGACCGCCGGTGAGCCCGACGCCCAGTTGAGAGCCGAGAGCTCCGAAGCCGATCTCTAGAAGACCGAGGTTGCCCGGCGTGATATTTACGTACGTGCTGAGCTGGAGCAGCACGAAGAACATCACGACCGTGCTGGCCGAAACTTCGAGGTCGAGGGCGTCAAAGGCGAGCCCGAAGATGAGGACCGCTATCCCGAGAGCGACGAGGCCAACGGCAACAAACCGGATGAGTGTGGCCCGAGATCGGACGGCGGCCGCGGTCGAGGCGAGCAGCTCTTCGAACCTGCGACTCGCCCAGCCCCAGAAGCCATCACCCTCCAGGCGGAATCGGCGGACCAGCCAAACGAAAGCAGGTGGGCCAAACGCCAGGGCGACCAGCAAGCTGAGCGTTATTACGAGCCCCGATACGTTCCCGATCATGAGATCGGGCTCGAGCACGGCCACGACCACCGACGCAGCCGCCAGGTTGAGCAGCGTGGAGAGCCAGGTGAACGCCACAAAACCACCCAGGTACCGGGCCACCGGCACGTCGTAGTCCTCTCTCAATCGAATTCCCCGGTAGACGGTGCCGGCCTGGGGGATCAACGAATTGAGAAACCGGCCGAGGACAAACAGTCGAAACCATCCCAGGAGTGGTATCGGACGATCGGCCGCCTGGCGAAGCACCAGCAGATACCGGTATGCCTGCGGTAGGAGATAGACCGCTTGCAGGACGATGAGGCCGACGATCGCCGTAGGAGCCACTGAACCGAGCGCGTGGCGCGCCTCGTCATCACTCAAGATCCGCCACCCGACGTAGGCAACCGAGCTCGCCATGATCACTAATCCGGCTGCACGGCGGAACGAGGTCCGGCTCACAGCGACGCTCCGGCGGCGGTGGCGAGTATGTCGAGCATGTCGGTGACGTTGTCGTCCCACCGGTACCGGTCGGCCACGAGCGAACGCCCGGCCCTTCCGAGCCGCGTCCGCAGCTCGGGGTCGGCGGCCAGTCTGCGGAGTGCTTGGGCGATCTCTCCGGGCCGTCCCGGCGCCACCATCAGGGCCGTGATCTCATCCTGCGTTACCTCGGCGACCCCGCCTACCTTCGTAGCGATCACCGGGACTTCGGTAGCCGAAGCTTCCAGGATCGACACTCCAAACGATTCCGAGGGGTCCACCGACGGATTGACGAAGACATCGAAACTCTGCATGAGAGCCGGGACCTGGTCGTGCGGCACGCGGCCGACGAAATCCACCCGGCCTTCGAGGTCAAGTCGAGCGACCTGGTCGCCCAATCGGGCGCGCAATTCGCCCTCACCGGCCATGACCAAACGAAGACCTGGAATCTCTTCGGCACTCCGGCCGACCGCCTCGACGAGATCGGTTGGCCCATACTTCGGTTTCAAGTGCTTGACGAAGCCGACGGTGAAGGTGCCATCTCTTGATCGGGATGAAGGAGCAAACACGTCGAGGTCGACGCCGAACGCGACTTGGTCGACATGGATCGCTCGACCGGCCAGCCGTTCTATGTAGGGGACCATAAAAGCGCTGGTTGACGTGACCCGGTCGGCCCGGCGGAGCGCGTATCGGTTGACGAGTCGCAACCAAGAGCCGGACAGGCCGCGGGTCGGAAAAACTACGTCCTTTCCCCACGCCGACAATACGACGGGGTGGAATCGGGAGGTGGCGGCGATCACACCATGGGTGACTGTGTAGTGAGCATGCACCACGTCGGGGCGGATGTCCCGGATACGGCGCCCGGCCGAGAAGAGGAGCCTGAGGTAGGACAAGAACACCACTGGAGCGAAGCCAGAGTTGGCCTTCCCTACATAAATCGGAGTGACGGTAACACCGCTGATGTCCGCCGATCGGATACTGAGGAGGTGGACATGGTGGCCGCGCCCGGCCAAGGCACGCGCCCAGCGCTGGGTGTGGGCTGATTGGGCGTTCCCCATCACACAGATCTTCATTTGGCGTAGTGTTCTTCGAAGAAGTCGATCATCCAACTGGTGACGTCAATCTTGTCACTGAGTAGCTGGGTGCGGCGCTCGACCCTCCACTCCCGTGGCATTTGAGCCATCTCAACAGCTGCCGGCAGCGCCGCCTCGAAGTCTTGCGGTGTGAACGAGCGGACGAGTCCGTATCGTCGCTCCTGGTCGTCGGTGTAGCCCCGACCGGTGGTGGCTATGAACACCGCCGGTGTCCCCACCACTGCCGCCTCCGAAGACATAGTTGCCGATTCGCCGACCACCACCCGGGCGAACGCCATCAGATGATGAATGTCGCTCGCCGGGCCCCGCAGAGCATTTTCTGTGAGGTCTGAGGGGAGAGGGCTCTCCGAGGACACGAGTACGGTCCCATATCGGCCTAGTTCCTTGACGATGCGATGTTTCTGGTGAGGGGTTAGTGCCACCTCACCGGTGTCGTGAGAGGCCTCCCAACTCACGAACCGTACGACCGAATAGTTCTCGTCCGGCTCGAGGTCGAACGCCGCCAGCCGGCCCCTGTCCGGCGAAAACCGATCGGGATGGAGGTAGGCGAGCTCGTGATAGCCGGGATAGGTGACGTGGTTGCCTCGTACCGGGGCGTTATAGGAATCGGGGGTGCAGACGTAGGAGGAGAGTGGATAGACAAATCGGTTTGTTCTCGAGGCAAATTCCGTGTCGTAGAAGACGACGGTCGGTATCCGGAGCATTTTGCCGGCGAGAGCTATGGAAGGCCCCATGATGCCGGTGAGAACGGTCGGCCGATATCGACGAGCCCGATGCACGAGACGGGTAGTTCGGGTTGCCAGCTCGCCGGCCAGACCAAACCCTGACTGCTGCACCGACAGCACCTCGTGCGGGATCGAGAATTCGTCGAGGAGATCGACGGCCACGTCCTTAGCTCGGGCCGTGACGACCACTTCGTGTCCCCGGCCGATGATCTCGGTGCGGAAATGGCGGAAGAAGTGGACGTGGGCAGGGTGCAGGATGTCGATGAGAATTCGCATTGTTACCCACCTTTCGGCTTTGGGCACCGGGTTGTGTAGCGGAAGTGGGCGCGCCGTGAGATGCCCACCTACGACTCCACGATGAAGCTGACGTATTCGGTAAACGCATCGTTGGCCTGGATGATGATCGAAATCAGCACGCTTGCCCCGAAGATGCGCTGGAAGCGAGGTGACCGGGCGATCGCCCTCTCATAGGAAAGCACGAGGAGCGGTGCAGCCAGTGTGAGCATCTCGAGCGGATAGCGGTAATTGCGTTGCAGGCCACCTGATTGACGGTTGAGAGCTGCGTGCACGAGCAGATACACCACTCCGGAAACCGCGGCGGAGCGCACCCAGGCCGGTGCGGCCTTCCAGGCGGCCGGGAGCCCGGGGACGAGCACCAGCAAGAACGGAGACCAGAGGAAAAGGCTGTTGGCGGGATGCACGAAGAAGCCGGCCAGGTTGCTGAGATAGCCGGTCAAGCCCCCCGTGCCCGGCTGTGAGGTGAATTGGTCGCCATAGGCCGAAGTGGTAGGGGAGAACGAGTCAAAGACGATGTAGTTGTAGGTCATGAGCACGAGCAGGCCAATCATCGCCCCGGTGCCGATGAGCAGAACCGGCCGGAGGCGCCGAACTGACAATCCCTGGGCGAGTCCGATGCCGGCCGCGACCACAGCGGTGATCGGACGGGTCAGGAGAGCGAGGCCCAGGGCCAATCCAGTCCGGAAGTAGTATCCGCCTGCCAGCGCCAAAACGCCGAGCGCCAGCCACAGCTGGGTCGGGCCGTGCGGCCAGAGCTGGTCGGCCGATATTCTCCAGGTGGCGGTGGCGGTCCCGCCGATGTAGGCCGCCAGGATTGAAACGGTGGGACTAGCCAGTTTCCGAAAGGCCAGATGGAGAGTCGCCATGGCGAGAGCCGCGCTGACTGCTCCAGCCGCGGCGGCCGGTGTCAGTGGGGGGAGCGGTCCGGCGATGTCGGAGTCCGAGCCCAGGTAGAACGGCACTCCGAACGCGATCACTCCGGGTTGGCGGTTGCTGCGGAATCCATCTTCAGTCTCAATTATCCAGGGCTGGCCCTCAAATTGGTCGAGGTCGAAGTCTCCGTGGGTGGCGAGCCGCCAGGCCGGGGCGGCGGCCGCGATCGAGTCGATGTTTTGCTGGTCGCGGGCGGCCGATACGAGATAGAGGGCTAGCAGCGGGGCCAGCACGAGCAGGAACGTGGCGCGGGCGGAAAGCGAATCAAGCCGCGCCACCTGTCTTCTCACTGTTTGTAAAGGGCCTGGAGTCATGATTCGTCCGTCTACGGTAGGGACGACGAGGGCAGTTGCCGGTGATTGCTATACCAGTGTCCCTCTCCGGCCGATACCGACTATCGGAGCTCGTATTGTCACACGTGACCAGAATCACAAGTTTGGCGGCCGCCGGCGTCATCCTCATCGTGGTTGTTCAAATGGTGGCACTCGATACCAACGCATCGCTCTATTTGAGTGTTGGCGAGGAAGCTCCGGTTACCCGTGAGTTCATACAGGACCGGCTGGGCGACACGTACGAGAAGCCGGATCTTGGCCACGATGGCAGATTCTTCTTCGTCCAGGCCCAGGATCCGTTCATCCTTGATTCCGGTCCGTACGAGGAAGTCATCGATCGGCCGCTCTACCGCTCCCAGCGGGTCCTCTATCCGCTTTTGGCGGCTCCAGCCCGCCTGGCAGGGCAGTGGGCGCTCGTGTGGTGGATGCTTGGGATCAATGTCCTGGCGATCGTGGCCGGCACGTACTTCACCGCCCGTGTGGCTCAGCGGATCGGGCTGTCGCCCTGGTTCGGCCTCGCCTTCACCCTCAACCCGGGCGTGTGGGCCGAGATCAACGCCGGGTCGGCGGGAACTCTGGCGTGGGCCCTGGCGATGGGAGGCATTCTCATGTATTTGGAAGGGAGACTGCCGCTGGCCGTCGCCTTCCTCGTGGGAGCTGTTCTCGCTCGCGAGGCGATGCTTCTCGTCGTGGCCGGGCTGGCTTACGACGCATGGCGCAGCCGCCGGCACGTCCCGGTGGCGTTTGTCGCCCCGCTGGCGGCCGCGATCGGCTGGGGGATCTACGTGCGCATACGAATGGGCGCCGATCTGTGGGCGTCAGAGTCAGAGGAATTCGGAGTTCCGTTGGCTGGTTTCATCGGGGCCGCTCGAGAATGGCTGGATGCATCTGATGTGGTTCGAGCCGCGGCCGGAATCGTTTTTGTGATCGTCCTCGTTCGTTTTGTGGCACTGGCCCGACGGGTTCCGCACGTGCTCGGGTGGGCGGTGCTCGGCTTTGCGGCGATGGCGCCGTTTCTCAGTCGTCAGGTGTGGTTCAACGTGTGGGATATCAGTCGGGCCGTGCTGCCCGTCGTCACGGTGTTTGTTCTGCTGGCAGGACTCGACATTAGGAGCTCAGCCCGGCCTCGTGGCACCGCAGTGGCGGCGCCCCGCGTGAAATGAGCTCACAGGGGCGCGTGGCCGTGCTGGCGGGACTTGCTCTGGCGGTGTGGTTCACCGTCATCGTGGCCGAACACGGGTGGAATCCCTCGACACTGATGGCGGCGGGAAGCCAGGACCTGCCGGTGGTCTCCTATGTAGAAGCCAGCCTTGGGCCGGATTTTGAGCCGCAAGCAGGCTGGGGGCACGATGGCAAGTTTGTCTTCATACAGGCCCACGATCCGCTGCTTCTGGATCCTCTCGAGCATGCCGCGGTGCTCGACGTGCCGGTGTACCGGTCCCAGAGAGTACTGGTGCCGGCACTGGTCGGGATCGGGTAGGTGTTCGGCAGTTGGGGCGTCGTGTGGGCATTCCCGGTTGTGATGGTTCTGGCGGTGATGGTGGGAGCGTGGGCGACCGCCGGGCTGGTTGAGCGCATGGGCGGGTCACCCTGGTTTGGTATTGCCTTTCTCTTTAACCCGGGTTTGTTCTATTCGTACCGTCGCGGGACGGTCGACGTGGCTGCGGTGGCTCTTCTCGTGCTCGGGGTATACCTGGTGTCGCTGCACCGGTACCGCCCGGCCGGCCTGACCCTGGCGGCGGCTGTGTTAGCCAAGGAGGTAATGGTGCTTGGCGCCATCGGTCTGGCACTTCACGTCCGGAGAGACGGCCGCCGGGTGATCCCGGTGGCGGCAGGGCCGGCGGTGGCCGTCCTCGTATGGGGAGTTTATGTACGCCTCCGCCTGGGCGAGGCTGCTTGGACGACGGGGGTCGACACGCTGACGGGGCCGTTCCAAGGGGTGATCCCGGTTGTTATTGGATACCCCGCAGTCTCATCGGTAGTGGCTCTTGTAGTACTCGGGTGGGCGGGGCTCACCGTCATTCAGGCGGTGCGCCAACCGAACGTTGCGTTATCGGCCGCGCTTGGTTTCGCGCTGCTGCTCCCGGTTCTCCCCGAAGCCGTGTGGGTCGGATATGTCGACGCGTGGCGAGCCGCCGCCCCTCTCTATGCGCTCGGAGTGGTCTGTGTAGTATCCAGCCGAGCCGGGAGCCGGCGTCGGCCGGCTCGCGAAACCGAACCAGCGCCTGCCTAATTCGTGTCCCAGGGGGTCGCTACAATTGCGGCTTCCGACCTCTTGAGGCACTGTGTCGCTGGAACGCATCGTCATCCGAGGGGCTCGCGAGCACAACCTCAAGGATCTTTCTCTTGAGCTGCCGCGAGACCACCTCATTGTGTTCACCGGGCTTTCCGGCTCCGGTAAGTCCAGCCTTGCCTTCGACACGATTTATGCCGAGGGCCAGCGCCGCTATGTGGAGAGCTTGTCCGCCTATGCGCGGCAGTTTCTGGGCCAGATGGAGAAGCCCGATGTCGAGTTCATCGAAGGGCTTTCCCCGGCGATCTCGATCGACCAAAAATCGGCCAGCCGCAACCCGCGGTCCACTGTCGGCACAGTCACCGAGATCCACGACTATCTCCGGCTGCTGTTCGCCCGCATTGGGGTTCCCCATTGCCCCGAATGTGGGCGGGTCGTGTCGCGCCAGACGCCACAACAGATCGTCGACCAGGTACTCGAGCTGGAGGAAGGAACCAGGTTCCAAGTACTCGCGCCGGTGGTTCGTGGCCGCAAAGGTGAATTCGAGGCCATGCTCAAGGAGTTGGCGCACGAGGGCTTCAGCCGGGCCCGCGTCGATGGCGAAGTGCGCGACCTCACTGAGGACATCCGCCTCGACCGCTACTTTCAACATACCATCGAGATAGTTGTCGATCGGCTCGTGGCCAAGGACGGGATCGAGCGCCGCCTGACGGACTCACTCGAGACTGCCCTTCGTTTGACAGAGGGTGTGGCGATGGTCGACATCATCGACGGGCCTACCCTCACCTTCAGTCAGCACCTGGCCTGTGAGTTCGACGGTCTGAGTTTCGAGGAGCTACAGCCCCGCAACTTTTCGTTCAACAGCCCGTACGGCGCCTGTACCGAGTGTTCGGGCATCGGAACGAGATATCAAGTCGACATGGACCTCATCGTCCCGGATCCGGACCTGTCTATCGAAGACGGCGGCATCGTCATTTGGGCCGGACACCGGGACAAGTACCACCAACGGGTTTTGGCTGCGGTTGCCGAGCGCTTTGACATTCCGATGGACCGGCCGTTCAGCAAGCTCACCAAGAAACATCGCGCCATCCTCATGGAGGGGGCCGGTGAGGAGCCGATCGACGTCTCCTATGTCAACCGGTGGGGGCGGAGACGTCGCTACATGACCACCTTCGAGGGCGCCTTTCCGTTCATAAACCGGCGCTACGCCGATACCGATTCGGACTCGGCCCGCTCCTATTACCAGCAGTTCATGCGGGAGGTGCCGTGCGACGCTTGTGAGGGAGCGCGGCTCAACCCGTTCTCCCGTGCTGTCACGGTGGGAGAGACGTCCCTTCCTGAGCTCAGCGCCCTCTCGCTGCGCAGCGCCTTGGAGGTGGTTGAGGCGCTCGAGCTGAGTGATCGGGATGCCAAGATCGCCGACCTCGTGCTGCGCGAGGTGACGTCTCGACTCCGCTTCTTGTTGGATGTTGGGCTCGACTACCTGACGTTGTCGCGTACCGCCGCCACCCTGGCCGGGGGAGAAGCCCAGAGGATTCGGCTCGCCACCCAGATCGGCTCGGGCCTGGTCGGTGTGCTGTACATCCTCGATGAGCCCTCAATCGGCCTCCATCAGCGAGACAACCAGCGGCTCATCGAGACGCTGCTTCGCCTGCGCGACCTCGGCAATACCGTCATCGTCGTCGAGCACGATGAGGACACGATCCGGGTGGCGGACCACATCGTTGATATTGGGCCGGGGGCCGGAGAGCACGGCGGCCATATCGTTGCCGAGGGCCCGCTCGAGGTGATCCTCAATGAGAAAACATCCATAACGGGTGATTATCTGGCCGGGCGCCGCACCATTCCCGTGCCCAAGGCTCGGCGGGAGCTCGACGGCCGTTCCCTCACGGTGGTCGGGGCCACACAAAACAATCTTCAGAATTTGACCGCTCGGTTCCCACTTGGCCGGTTGATAGGAGTGACAGGAGTGTCGGGGAGTGGCAAGTCGTCGCTGGTCCAGGACGTTCTCTCCAGGGGGTTGGCGGCCAGCCTCAACCGGGCCCGTCAGCTCCCGGGCCGCCACAAGCGCATCGACGGGGTGGAAGAAGTCGACAAGATCATCAACATCGACCAGTCCCCGATTGGTCGCACTCCTCGTTCCAACCCGGCGACCTACACCGGCGTATTCGACCGTATCCGGGAGCTGTTTGCCTCAACGCCTGACGCCAAGGTGCGCGGCTACAAGCCGGGCCGGTTCAGCTTCAACGTCAAGGGCGGCCGGTGCGAAGCATGCAAAGGCGACGGCACCATCAAGATCGAGATGCACTTCCTACCAGACGTTTATGTGCCGTGCGAGGTTTGTAAGGGCAAGCGATACAACCGCGACACGCTGCAGATTTTGTGGCGCGGCCACTCAATCGCCGATGTCCTCGAAATGTCGGTCGAGGAGGCTCTCGGCTTCTTCGAGAATCAACCCCGCATCGCGCG
>JAUXJL010000175.1 GCA_030624805.1 Acidimicrobiia bacterium | reverse complement strand
CCTGGCGCCGGCCATGGATTATTGCTTCCAACAGGTGGGCTGGACGCCGAGTGAGCTCGACGCGGTTGTGGTGGATGTCGGCCCGGGCCTGTTTACCGGTATCCGAGCCGGACTGGCCACCGCCCAGGGGGTGGCGGCGGCGGCCGGAGCCCAGCTGCTCGGCCTCTCCTCGCTCGATGCTTTGGCCTTCCGGGCCGCCACCGGGCACCGCATCATTTGGCCATTGATCGATGTCCGCCGCGGTGAGGTGGCAACCGCCCCCTACCGGCCGGTGCCGGGGGGCGTCATCAAGGAAGGCACTCCCGAGACGGTGACGCCGTCTGGTTTTGCCGGTGTGCTGGATGCCTCCGCCGATGACGTGTTGGTCGTCGGTGACCATCAGTCGTTGCCGGAAGGCACCTTACGCGGCCTTCACCGGGCGAAGGTTGGCCGGCCCCGCTGGCCGAGCGCCGATGTGCTGCTCGAGCTGGCGGTCGCCCGTATGGCGAAGGGTGACCTTCCGGCTCCCGATGATGTCAGACCCTTGTACCTGCGAGAGCCTGACGTGAGCATCAACTGGAAGGACTACCGGGAGGAGGCGGGATGGCCGGATCAGCCGTAACCGTCCGCGCCCTTGAGATCTCCGACCTCGATGCGGTGCTGCCGATCGAGGAGGCTTCGTTCGTTCAGCCGTGGGCTCGTGAGTTGTTCGCTGAAGAGCTTGCGCAACCGACGCGCCGTTACCTGGCGGCCGTCATCGACGGCTCCCTCAGCGGGTACGGTGGAATTGTGCTCGGCGGGGAGGATGCCCATCTGCTGACCGTGGCAGTCGACCCGGCTCACCGCACCGTTGGAGTTGCCTCTCTCATACTGATGGAGCTGGTATCGCTGGCCCGCGAGGGCGGCGCTCGTCACCTCACGCTCGAGGTCAGGGAATCGAACGACGCGGCGCTCGGTCTCTACCGTAAGTTCGGGTTCGAGTGGGCCGGGACCCGCAAGGGCTACTACACGACCGAGGACGCCGTCGTGATGTGGGCGGTCGACATTGACTCTGTCGACTACGAACGGACGCTCGACTCCATTCGAAGGGAGGCATCGTGAGCGACGCTCCCGTCGTCCTGGGTATTGAAACGAGTTGTGACGAGACCGGGCTTGGTGTGGTCGCCGGAACCGAGCTGCGTGCCAACGTACTGGCCTCACAGGTGGATCTCCACGCTCGTTTCGGTGGTGTGGTGCCGGAGGTGGCTGCTCGCGCTCATGTTGAGTCGGTGCGCCACCTCACCCACCGAGCTCTCTCGGAAGCCGGAGTCCACCAAACCGATCTCGATGGGATAGCCGCCACCCAGGGGCCCGGCCTCGTCGGTGCCCTGGTCGTGGGATTCACATTCGCCAAGGCGCTGGCCTGGGCCCTCGGGAAACCCTTCGTAGGCGTAAACCATCTGGAAGGCCATCTGTTCGCCCCTCTCCTCGGTGACCCGTCCTTCGCGCCACCGGCGATAGTGGTGCTCGCATCGGGCGGCCACACCCAGGTTGTTCATTTGGCCGATTGGGGCGACTACGAAGTTCTCGGGACCACCATCGACGATGCAGCCGGCGAGGCGCTCGACAAGACGGCTCGATTCCTCGGCCTCGGCTACCCCGGGGGTCCCGCCATCGACCAGCTGGCGGAAAGCGGCGACCCGACTGCCATCGCCTTTCCCCGGGCGCTGCCGGACCGGCCGTACGACTTCTCGTTCTCGGGTCTCAAGACCTCACTCATCACCTACGTCCGCCAGAATCACCATGCCGGCACGCTCCCGCCTCTCCCCGATGTAGCCGCCTCGCTCCAGGAGGCAATCGTCGACGTCCTAGTGGAGAAGACCTTCAATGCGGTCGACGCTACCGGTGTAAAAGTTGTCGGAGGCGGGGGCGGTGTCATGGCGAACTCGCGGCTGCGAGCACGCCTCCAGGAGGAAGCCGACAAACGCGAAGTCGGCTTATTCGTCCCACCCCGAGACCTCTGCACAGACAACGGTGCCATGATTGCCGTCGTCGGCTCCCACAAACTGGCTCGCGGCGAGGTAACCGACCTCGGTGCCGACGTGGACGCCGGATTGGTGTTGGGAGTGTCATGAGCGGCGAGGTCGATGAGTGGCTCGACCAATACGAGCATCCGCTGAAGGACGCGATGGAGCTTCTTCGCCAGATCATCATGTCGGACGAGCGGATATCTGAGACGATCAAGTGGAAGAGCCCTACCTTCATGTACGAGGGCAACCTGGCGAGCTTCAACCCGCGCACCAAGGCTCACGTCAGTCTCATGTTTCATACCGGCGCCTCGATCCCGGGAAACCACCCGATCCTCGAAGGGGGAGGCGACACCGCCCGCTATGCCAAATTCGAAAGCAACGACGACGTCGAATCGAAGCGGGCCGACCTGTTGGCCGTGGTAGATGCCTGGTGCGAGTCGCGGTGAGCTATTGACCAAAAGCTCGACTGGATGCCGTCGGATCTAACCGCCAACCACTAGCCGCAAGGCGTTGCGCGGAAACGGAATCTATGCTGGCCGGCGCCGGCCGTTACCGGCCTCGAGTTCCGGCGGCAGCATTCGGTTTCTTCACCATTGCTGTACATCAGCCACAGCGCGGCGAAGAAATCGAATCGAGAAATGGTTTAGCACTCCGCCTCAGAGACTGCTATATTTAGCGCTCGTAATGTCCGAGTGCTAAAGGAGGGGAAACACATGGAGCTGCAGCCGTTAGGCGACCGCATCATCGTAAAACCCAAGGAAGATGACACCGCAACCACCCCATCGGGTCTCGTAATTCCCGATACTGCCAAGGAAAAGCCGCAACTCGGCGACGTCCTGGCGGTGGGCCCGGGAGACTTCCAAGACGGAGAGCGCGTCCCAGTGGACGTGAAGACAGGAGACGTCGTCGTATATTCGAAGTACGGCGGCACTGAGATCAAATTCGAAGGCCAGGATTTCTTGATCCTGTCCTCCCGCGACGTGCTCGCGGTCATCGGCTAGGAGAAAGAAAAAATATGGCAGCCAAAGAACTGCAATTTAATGAGGAGGCGCGGCATTCCTTGCAGGCCGGCGTCGACCAGTTGGCGGACACCGTCAAGGTCACGCTCGGGCCCAAGGGGCGCAACGTACTCCTCGAGAAGAAGTGGGGAGCACCCACCATCACCAACGACGGCGTGACCATCGCCAAGGAAATCGAGCTGGAAGATCCGTGGATGAACATGGGCGCTCAGCTCGCTAAGGAAGTAGCCAACAAGACCAATGATGTCGCCGGTGACGGCACTACGACCGCAACGGTTTTGGCCCAGGCGATGGTGCGGGAAGGCCTTCGTTTTGTGGCCGCCGGTGCCAACCCGATAGAGCTGAAGCGTGGCATCGAACAGGCCGTTGAAGCGGCAGTTTCCTTCCTCATGGATGAGGCTGAGCCAATCGGCGCCAACGACAAAGAGAAGATCGCCTATGTCGCGGCCAACTCGGCCGCGGATGAGGCCGTGGGCGACCGGATCGCCGAGGCGCTTGCCAAGGTCGGCAACGAGGGTGTTATCACCGTCGAGGACAGTCAGACGTTCGGAGTCGAGTTGGAGTTCACCGAGGGCATGCAGTTCGACAAGGGCTACATCTCCCCGTACTTCATCACCGACGCAGATCGTCAGGAGTCAGTGCTCGAGGATCCCTACATCCTGATGGCCAACCAGAAGATCACCGCGGTCCAGGACTTGCTCCCCGTGTTGGAGAAGGTCATGCAGTCGGGTAAGCCGCTATTGATCATTGCTGAGGACCTCGAGGGCGAAGCCCTTGCGACCCTGGTCGTGAACAAGATCCGCGGGACGTTTGCCTCGGCGGCCGTCAAGGCTCCCGGGTTTGGTGAGCGTCGCAAGGCGATGCTGCAAGACATCGCCATCCTCACTAACTCGACCGTGATCAGCGAAGAGGTCGGCCTCAAGCTGGAGAATGCAACGCTCGAGCTCTTGGGAACCGCCCGCAAGGTGGTCATCAGCAAGGACGACACAACCATCGTGGAAGGCGCCGGCAAAAAGGCCGACGTCAATGCCCGGGTGGCGCAGATTCGTCGTGAGATCGAGAACAGCGACTCCGATTGGGACCGCGAAAAGCTCGCCGAGCGTCTCGCCAAGCTGGCTGGTGGCGTTGCCATCATCAAGGTTGGTGCTGCTACCGAGGTGGAGCTCAAAGAGCGCAAGCATCGTATTGAGGACGCCATCCAGGCGACCCGGGCGGCAGTCGAGGAGGGCATACTCCCCGGCGGCGGCGTTTCGCTGCTTCGTTCGTCCGCCGCGATCGCCAAGCTGCGCGGGGGCACCGACGACGAGAAGGCCGGTCGTCAAATCGTCCTCAAGTCCCTGGAAAGCCCGCTGCGCCAGATCTCGGTCAACGCCGGCTACGAGGGCGGTGTCATCGTGGCGCATGTCAAGGACCTCAAGTCGAGCAAGGAGGGCTTCAACGCTCAGACCGGCGTTTATGAGGACCTCATGAAGGCCGGGGTCATCGATCCCGCCAAGGTTACGCGCTCGACTCTGCAGAACTCGGCTTCCATCGCCGGACTCCTCATTACCACCGAGGCCATCGTGGCCGAGGAAAAGGAAGAGGCGCCCCCCGCTATGCCAGGCGGTGGCGGCGACATGCACGGCATGATGTAGGGAATCCTTCGGATTCCTTGAAGAACCCCGGCGCTTTGCGCCGGGCTTCTTCCTGCCGGGTTTGCTGTGCATGCTCTACGGAGCGTGCACCCTTGAGGTCGACTACGGCCTCAAATCGGACGGTCAATGCGTTCGACTACTACGGTCGCCCACTGAGTTGCCCATTGGGGTAGCTCAGTGGTGCGGCCGTAAATGACTTTTCGAGGCCTCCATGCGGAGGTCTGGGAGGACGTCGAGCCACACCCGGGCTCTTCGAGACTCTGAGAGCCGTTCTCGTCGATGATGTGGGGCTCGTCTCGAGTGCCTGCATGGAGGCTTGACGGGCCCGCTCAAGTCCCGTTGGCTTCTCGTCCTGAGCAAACGCCGGCGTAACACCCACCCGGCCAGACAGCACATATCGAGCGGTCAAAGCTGCTCAAATCGATTCGGCGATCGCCGTCGTCGGACGTTGAGCTGCGGTCAGAGCCGCCTGACCCCCTCTGGCGCGTCAGCGGTTTTGTGACCACTCGAGGTTACTGAGCCTGGCGAGCGCGGTTAGGAGCCCCTGGGTG
>JAUXJL010000160.1 GCA_030624805.1 Acidimicrobiia bacterium | reverse complement strand
TCTTCGTGCGCGACACGGTGGCGAGTACGACCACCCGAGTCTCTGTGGCGTCGGACGGGTCCCAGGCCACAGGCTCGAGCGGGGCAGTATCCATCAACTCGGATGGGACGAAGGTGGCGTACCACTCGACGGCAACCGACCTCGTGGCCGGCGACACCAACACGGCACTCGATGTGTTCCTTCACGATGTGACAACAGGCACCACCACCCGCGTGAGCACCACCGACACCGGCGGACAGGCGACGGGCGTTTCGGACGCACCGTCGATCAACGGGACGGGGACTCGGATCGCCTTCAACAGCCGGGTGGCGCTCGTAACCGCAGACACCAATGGAGTCGACGACGCCTACGTCGCCGCCACCGACTGCTGTGTTGACACCGACGGTGACGGGCTCACCGATGGTGAGGAGGCCGACCTGGGAACCAACCCCCTCCTGCCCGACACGGACGGCGACGGGTTGACCGATGGCGACGAGGTGAACGTCCACGGGACAGATCCACTGCTGCCCGACACGGATGGCGATGGGGTGGACGACGACGACGAGATCCTTGCGTTGACGGACCCGACGGAGCCCCCTGCCCAGGTGGCGTTGTTCAACGGTGCGAGCGGGGAGTGGAATCTGCGTTCCGACGATGGGTCAACCACCAGCTTCTTCTATGGCAATCCTGGTGACACACCCCTCATGGGTGACTGGGATTGTGACGGGATCGACACCGTTGGCATGTTCAGACCCTCAAACGGATTCGCCTACCTCCGCAACAGCAACGACTTCGGGATCGGTGAGATCGAGTTCTTCTTCGGCATTGCCGGTGATATTCCGATCGTTGGCGACTGGGATCAGGACGGCTGCGACTCTCTCGGTGTGTTCCGGGACGGGCACGTCTTCCTCACCAACGCCCTCGAAACCGCTTTCGCCGACGTTGACTTCTGGTTCGGCATCCCCGGCGACTCCCCCTTCACCGGAGACTTCGACAATGATGGGCTCACTGAAATCGGCCTCTTCCGTGAATCCACGGGGTTCGCCTACATGCGCTGGGACTACTCCTCAGGCATCGCCGACCATGACTTCTTCTTCGGAATCCCCGGCGACCAAATCATTGCCGGAGACTGGAACAACGACTACACAGACACCGTCGGCATCTGGCGCGCCTCCGCCGCCACGTTCTATCTAGCCGACACCAACGACACCGTCCTCGCCGACTACACCATCCCCTACGGCACCGGCACCTGGACCCCCGCCGCCGGCGACTTCAACTAGGCGGCAAGCTGCCGGGCTCAGACCTACTCGTCCCTCGGGGGTGTGTCCCAGTCCTGGATATGTTTGCCCTCGATACGGGAAAGGATGTCGACGGCAGCAGTGGCGCCGGCTCCGGCCGAAATGATGGCCTGGGAACGTTTGCGGCGGGCGGCCCGGCCTAACACGTAGACGCCGTCGATTGACGTGTGGAACTCGCGGTCGTGGGCGATGCCGTCCTCGGTTTCTTCCAGGCCGAGCGACAGCGCCAATTCCGGGCTTTTTCCTTCGGTGAGCACGAGGTACTGAGCCATCTGCGTGTCGCCGGCCTCGGTCGTGACCTCGAAGCCATCCTCCGTTGTCCCGACTCCGGTCACCCGCACCGCCCGGATCTCGGCACCAAAGCCGGCCACCTGGGCCTTCGCAATGGCTTGGAATTCCGAGCCGCCCAGGTCGGGCACTCCGAGGTAGTTGTGAAGATGAGCGTGATGCATGGCAGTCTCGTCGGTCCCATACACGGTCACTTCCTGGCCGTTCTTGGCGAGGAAAAGTGCGGCACTCAAGCCGCCCGGGCCGTCCCCGACGATTGCAATCGACGCCATAGGTTTCTCCTTTGTTGCGGTGAGATTAGGTCCGGTCGGATCGCTGTCTCAGGTACAAGAGTGCGGCGGCGACAATCAGGATGGCGCCGATCGCCCAGGCGAACGAGCTCGACGAGTCTGTGAGGAGACGGGGAGCCTCCAGGAATTCGAGGGCCGTGACTTCTAGG
Source organism: Acidimicrobiia bacterium (assembly GCA_030624805.1). GTDB lineage: Bacteria > Actinomycetota > Acidimicrobiia > Spongiisociales > SHLN01 > SHLN01. The sequence goes on along the minus strand of JAUXJL010000160.1, from coordinate 3,483 downwards.
TATGACTCGCCGCCCCGCTCAGGGTCGTGATGGTGCCAGATGCCGGTCGCTGCGACGATCGGGCCCCGCCACCGGTAGCCGCCAACCTGCTCGAATTGGTAACCAAGTGAACCGTCGATGCGCACGCCGATGCCGGTATTGCCTTCGTCATGGGTGCCGGAGTCGCGCAGCGGGTCGCGGGCATAGGAATCGTCGTTTAGCTGGGTCCAGACGGTGCCATCGCGTCGCTCACCGATATCGCCGACCAGCTCACCCTCAACCGTTACCTCGGTGCTGTCGTATTCCGCGCCGGCACCGGTTAATTCCGAGACCGGAATTGTTGACTGGGCCTGGGCTGGTGTAGCCAGCAGGAGAAGACTGGTCACCACGAGCATGAGGCGCCGCATCACTTGCCTCGGATCCATGAGTAGATGAACCCGAAGAGCGAGAACACCGCAACGAACTCGAGCCGTCCGAGCCACATCTGGACGGCATAAGTGACCTTTAGAAGCAGCGGCATTGTCGGATCCGTCACACCAACCGACAGGCCGACGGAGGCTCCCGCCGAGACCGACTCGAACAAGGATTCCTGGAGCCCGAAGCCATATCCGAGCGCGACGCCGGTGCCTAACAGGAACAGTGCCACATACAGCAGCGACACGGTCATGACCGCCTGGCCTAGCTGGGGCGTGAACCTGCGCACGCCGTTTTGGTAATACGACTCCGACGGCATGGCCCGCTCCGGAAGCAGCACCTGCTTGACCTGGCCGGCGATGGTTCGGATGGTCAGCCCTACCCGGAGCGACTTAACGCCTCCTGCCGTCGAGGACGCCATCCCCCCGAGGGCCATGGCGATTCCCATGCCGCCGAACGCAAGCCCACCCCACAGTGCCAATTCAGAAGACGACACGGTCGTGAACCCTGTGCCGGTGTGAGCTGAAAGCACCTGGAAGAAGCCCTGCCGTCCGAGCCCGGTGAAACTCGAATAGATGCCGGTAGCGGCCAAGCCCAACATGGTCAGCAGCATCGTGAACGTGACGGTGGCGAGGATGGTCTTGGTCTCGAGATTCTTGAATATCGCCCGGCGCGGGCCACGCCACAGAGCAAAATGGAGACCGAAGCTCATAGCACCGGCCACCATCAAGAGCCCGGTCACCGCTTCGAAAATGGCGGAGTGGTAGTAACCAATCGAGGTGCTCTGAGGGCTAAATCCACCGGTGTCGAAACCGGCGAAGAAGATGTTGAGGCCGTGAAACAGCGCCCGCCAGGGACGAAACCCGAGAGTGAAGAAGGCGACCGCGGCGAGGGCGGCCACTCCGATGACCAGATGATACGCGGCGACCAGCCAGATGAAACGGGCTGTTGAGCGCACATTGGGAAGGATGCGCTCCTCGCGGCCCTCGCCGTAGTAGAGCGTGGTGGCCCCGAGCCCAGAAGACAGGGACAGGGCAGCGATGATGATGCCTTGTCCGCCGAGAAAATGAAGAAGGTGCCGCCAAAAGTTGACCGAGGGTGCCAGATGGTCGAGATCCTGGATGAGGGTAAGGCCGGTGGTGGAAAGCCCACTCATGGCGTCGAAATACGCATCGAACGGTTGGCCGTAGTGGCCTGACAGCCAGAGGGGGATCGCCCCTGCGGCTGGTACGAGCAGCCAGGTAAGAGCGACCACGACCATCCCGTGTCTCCATTCGAGGCGATGACGCTCGACTCGGATGTACCGGGCAGCGACCGCCGCCATGGCGAACACTCCCACCATGACGAGGAATGAAGAGGCCGGCTTCCACTCCCGGGCAATCAAGGCCCACACAAACGGAATGAGACCAGCGATGGCGGTGACCCCTGATATGAGACCGAGCTGACGCCCAATGATGCGAAAATCGTCGGCTTCTGGACGGAGCAGCATCAGCCGACTAACACGATCGCCAGCCCGGCGAGCGCTGCCGCCAGCAGGGCGAACCCGACGAGAATGAGCGCTTCGATGCCGAAACTCATGAGTCCGCCGAGGAGGTCGCGCCTTCTATTTGCAGCCACGGCTGTCAGTCAACCCGTCTCACTCGTCCCCGCAAAGCACCGCCCGGAGCCGAGCCTCGTTCTCGACGTTCGTGATGGCCACCACCCGGTCTCCCGGCCCCACCACAGTGTTGGCTCCCGGCACGGTGACAAAGTCGTCGCGGGTAATGGCGACGAGGATGGTGGCGGGCGGGAGACCCATTTCGATGACTTTTTGAGGTCGGCAGTCGGCGGGGAGCTCCATCTCGATGAGGCTCACCTCTCCCTTGCCGAGCAGAGCAAGACGCACGGCATCTCCAACGTCGACGGCCACCTCCTGGCCAATAACCTGCGCCATGAGGTCGGTCACTGAGACAACCGGTATCCCGAGTGAGTCGAAGGTTCGGCGATGCATCGGATCGTTTAGCCGAGCCAGAACCCGCGTGGCCCCGAGAGTTGACGCCAGCTGGCAGGCAACAATGTTGTCCTCGTCACGACCGGTAACTGCCAACACCCAATCGGCACGATGAACGTCGCCTTCTTCCAATAGCCCGATGTCGGTTCCATCCCCAAGCAGAACGAGGACTTTGGTTGATTCGCTGATCCTCCGGGCCCGGTTGACGTCCGACTCGATGACAGTGACCGTGTGCCCGTTATTGCCCAACTCTTCGGCGAGGTACGAACCGACTTTTCCACCACCGACGATCATGATCCGCATCAGTCCTCCGCCAGGTGTTTCTTGACCTTGGCGCGGACCCCGCTCCGGATGGCGGCCACCACCAGGTCGCCTGGTTCGAGAAGCGTCTCAGGCGTGGGGATGAACGTGCTTCCTACCCGGCGCACGGCAGCCACCCGGAGCCCGGATTCGACCTCCATCTCGCCAACAGTCAGTTCGGGCGAGGCATCGCCGATCGTCATTTCGACAACTTCTATGTCCCCCTCAGCGAACGTTAGGTGGTATTTGAACTCCTGATCGACGATCGATTCGAATACAACGTTTGTGACAAGGCGCGATGCCGCCACGTAGTCCACGCCAAGCGTGCGGTAGGCGTCTTCGCGGGCTGGGTCGTCGAGGCGAGCCAGGGTGCGGGGAACGTTGAACACCTTTTTGGCGACCTCGGCCGCCATCAAGTTCCCGTTATCCGAATTGGTCACTGCCACGAAGGCGTCGGCCTGCTCGATGCCGGCCGCCCGGAGGACGTCGACGTCATAGGCAAACCCGGCATGGGTGGTTCCATTAAACGTCGACCCGAGCGAGTTGAGGGCGTCGTTGCTCGTGTCAATGATCGATACATCGTGGCCGGCAGCCGCCAGCCGTCTCGCAAGGTCGTTCCCGACCCGGCCACAGCCTGCGATGACGATCCGCACAGCCCAACTCCTTTCGTGAAAAGAGGATAGGAGCGGGGCCGGGCTGCCGCCCGGCATGGGAGTTGCTTCGCAAAACCCTGCCCATCAGGGGCCAGAAAAACCACCATCGAGGTGCGTAGCAACTCGAATATTTGCCAAGAAAAGCGA
>JAUXJL010000214.1 GCA_030624805.1 Acidimicrobiia bacterium | reverse complement strand
GTTTGATCTCAACCAGACTGAAGTCACATGGCGACCCGCCGGCTTCGTCGCAGGCTGTGATGTCGACGATCGTGCCCCCCGTCCATACCTGGCCGACAAATGTTGGTGCGCTGGCGGATGCGATGATTCCCGTGGCCTCGACGGACGTGAACAGTGGCGTGGTCTGATAGGCGGGCGGATCAGAGGCGGGTACCAGCGGGTAGACGGCTTTCATCAGGTCACAGCCCGTCGTGCAATCACCCTGCAGCCAGTAGCGATGAAGCTGTAGATCGGCGCCACCGTTCAGGTAGGAAAGGAACTGGATCTCATCCCACGCGAGCTCTTGCACTTCGTTGCCGTTGTTGACATCGGCGTTGGCCTGGCGTAACTCGACATCGATAACTTGGGCGGCGTTCCGGAGCGCCCGCTGGGTGTCGGCAAGTGCCACCTGCTCGGCCGCTTCCTGCTCCACCCTGATGATCACGCTGTAGACGGCGGCCAGCAGGATCCCGATGATCAGCATCGAAACCGAGGCTTCGATGAGTGTGAAACCGCGGTCGGAACGCAGCGCGGTCAGCATCCGCCGAGTCCGTAGCTGACCCATTCGGTGCTGTTGACCCACTTGGTCTTCTGCTTGCCGACGGTGTCGTCTGCGCAGATGAGAGCCGTGTCGTAGTACTCGTAGCGCAGGACCGCGAAGACGCCATTGCCGTCGGAGTCACGGGGCACCTCAACGTAGTCATCTGAGGAGCCATCTTCACGGTATCCCCAGTGGTCCCCGACCCCGCCGTTGTAGAGGTGGACGGGCCGGTAGCCGGACGGTCGAGAGACCACGACCTCCAGGAAGCCGGTCAGGTTGGTGATGCTCCTGACTTCGGTATCGAATCCGACCTCGTTGGTGATCGTCACCGTGTGGCTTCCGGTCGGCACGTACACGGTCACCTCTCCGTACCCATCGGTGACCGCATCCGGCAGGCCGGGGATGGACACGACCGCGTTTGGGATGCGATAGTCAGTCTCTCGGACCCGGAACGTCACCGGATCGCCGATCTGGACCTCGAGGGCGAACGTCTCGGTGTGGAGCGGGGCCGGATATCCGGCTGGGACATCGACCGAGGTGAGGGTTTCGGCCTTGTAGCCGGCCGCCTGCACCGTAATGTCGTAGCCGTCCGGGGCGAGCGGGTAGCCGTAGGCGTCCGTGATGTAGAAGTGACCATCGGTAGTGGTGAAGGTCTCGGTGAGGACACCGTTGAACAGCGTGAGGGAGGCATCGTCGATCGGCACACCGCTTGGGTCCTCCTCTACGAAAACCTCGAGGATCGCCGGGCGGTAGATCGGGAGGACGGTGTCGAGAATCTGTGCCTCGAACAACTGGAACGTGTCACTTCCCGTGGCAAGTGTGTTCGGGTCGATGTACCAGCCGAGGGCAGAGGTGTCTGTCAAGGCCGGACCAAGGCGCATGACCATTTCGTAGTTCGGGTCTCCGGGGTTGTCGTCGGTCGGGCTGAGAAGCGGGAACAGGAATTGAGTGGGACTGGTTCCGCCCAGCGGGAAAACGGCACCCGAGCTGGTCCCGAGCCCATCAGTTTTGATCAGGAAGACCTGGGGAGTCGCTTCACCAGACGGCGTCGGCTCCATGAGGTTGAGATCCACGGTCACCGTTGCTTTGTTGCTGGTGTCGAACAGGCGGTCCGGTGCAATGATGCTGGTGAAGTTGATTGGCTCGATGGTGCCCGAAGGGTGGGTAACGATGATGTCCACGACCTTGTAGTTGGCGTCGTCGATGCCGGTGATCGCACCTTCCCAGGTGATGTTGGTGTCGACGATCCAGCCAACCGCGCCGGTGACCGTGACAGAAGGTGCGATGACGCCGGTGGGGTTGCCGGCAGTTAGTCCAACGTCGTCGAAATCGAGCGCCCGGATCGACTCGAGCCGCGCTTCACCGAGCTTTTCAGCCTCCGTTGCCAGGCGAGCAGTGTCGAGCCGGTTGAGCGACGCCATGATCGGTCCGATCGAAATGACCAGAAGGATGAGGAAAAGTGCGGTGGCGATCACGGCTTCGACAAGGCCGAATCCGTCGTCTTCGTTCAATTTCGGGTATGGCGTATCACACTGCATGTGGTTGCTATCGGCACGGAGGGTGAACTTTGTAGCCTTTCGGTACGTCATCTCGGGCGGTTCCAAACGGGCTAGTCACGGTCGCTTCGGACAACCCTCATCTACATTCGGCAGAGAGGGGTCCAGGCTCAACCAGGCGGCGCGAATCGAGGGCGCCTAGCCTCTATCCAATGCTCATCGAATCACGGTCGCTGTGGGCCGCCCAGACGAATTGTTATGTGGTCGCGTCCCAGCACGGCGGTTTGGCGGTGGTAATCGACGCTCCGCCAGACCCGGACGGAGTAGGGGCCCTGCTCCGCCGGCACGATTTGACCCCGGCCGCCCTGCTCATAACCCACGCTCACATAGACCACATCGGGGGAGCTCGGGCCGTTGCCGGCGTCAACCACGTCAGCGCCTACCTTCATCCCGACGATACCTTCCTGGCGGAGGCGCCGGAGGATCAGTTGCGGTCGCTTTTCGGAATGGTGCCGCCCGGGGACTACGCGTCGCCCGACCGATTCGTCGACCTTGCCGATGGAGAGCGACTCGACCTGGCAGGAGTTGGGCTCGACGTGCTGCACACCCCGGGGCACACCCCGGGCCACTGTTGCTTTCTCCTAGCCGGCGAAGGAGTCCTGTTTTCGGGCGATCAGCTATTCGCCGGTTCGGTCGGCCGCACCGACCTGGTGGGCGGCGATTGGGAGACCCTGATGGCCTCCATGGAAAAGAAAGTGCTCGCATTGGACGATGCCGTCGAAGTGCTTCCCGGTCATGGGCCCGCCACTACGATTGGTCACGAACGCCGGAACAACCCCTTCCTGCAAGGCCTCGCATGAGCTTCCGCCCGCCCAAGGGCACCGATGACATCCTCCCACCCGACTCGCACCGATGGCGTCGCGTGCTTGGGGTCTTCGACGACCTGGCGGAGCGATACGGATACGACCTCGCTATTACGCCACTGTTCGAGGCAACAGACATCTTCGAGCGGGGGGTTGGTGAGGGCACCGATGTCGTACAAAAGGAGATGTACACGTTCGAGGACCGGGGAGGCAGAAGCATCACACTCCGGCCTGAAGCTACTGCCTCGTTAGTGCGGGCCTATCTGAACTCGGGCAGTCAGATCGCGATGAAGCTCGCCTATTCCGGCCCTATGTTTCGCTACGAGCGGCCGCAGGCCGGTCGGCGACGACAGTTCTGGCAGGTCGGAGTGGAATACCTCGGCGAAGAGTCCGCCGAGGCAGATGTAGAAGTTATTGGCCTCGGCTACCGCTTTTATGAGGAGATCGGCCTGGCCGGGCTCGAGGTCCAGGTGAATTCCCTCGGAGACGCCGAAACCAGGTCGTCCTATCGGGCCGTTCTCACTGAGTACTTGACCGACATCGCGGATCATCTCACTGAGGACAGTCGGGCGCGCATCGCCGGTAACCCGCTCCGGGTACTCGACTCGAAGGCAGATCGCGACATTCTGGTCGGAGCACCAGCCCCGGTCGATTATTTGAGCGACCAGGCCCGGAGCCATTACGAAGCAGTCAAAGCGGGACTCGACCGTTTGCGCATACCGTACGTTCAAAACTCCCGCCTGGTGCGCGGTCTCGACTACTACACCCGCACGGTGTTTGAGTACGTGGCTACCGGGATGGACACCGCCCAAAACGCCGTCGGGGGTGGGGGGCGCTATGACGGATTGGCCGAAACCATCGGAGGGCGGCCAACGCCGGCAGTTGGGTTCAGCCTCGGCATCGACCGAATCCTGCTGGCCCTGGGGCTGGAGACCGACGAGACAACCGCGCTCGACGCCTTCGTTGTGGTCGCCGTTGATGAGCAGTGGGAGAACGGATTCGCGCTCGTGGCCGAACTCCGGTCTGCCGGGCTCCGGGCCGATCTCGAATTGGGCCGACGCAGTGTCAAGGCGCAGTTCAAGGCAGCCGATCGTCGCAGGTCGGCGGCGGCGCTTGTAGTGGGTGATGAGTGGCAACGGGGCGAAATCACCGCCAAGAACCTCGGCTCCGGGCATGAGGAACGGGTTGGCCGTGACCGAATCGTTGAATGGGTTGCCGCCCTGCGAGGATGACGTCAATGAGTTTTCGTGACACACACGCCGGCGAGTTGGGAAGCGCCGATGCCGGCCGCACCGTTCAGCTGGCCGGCTGGGCCGACCGGATCCGCGACCAGGGCGGTGTGATGTTTGTTGACCTGCGCGATGCCTCAGGGGTCATCCAGGT
>JAUXJL010000087.1 GCA_030624805.1 Acidimicrobiia bacterium | reverse complement strand
GTCGATATCGGGCATGAGCCCGCCCTCCGGGCCGAAGCCGCGTGCGTCTCGGCCTGGCGATTCCTCCTCGTGGGACCACTGAATCTTGGCCCTCAGACCGGCGTAGGAATTCACGACGATGGAAGAGGCCAGCACCGGGTTGAAGTCTGGTGTGTTCCGGACCGAGATTCCGAACTCGGTCTCGGTGCCGATCACCTTATGGATGGCGCTCATCGGGTGCTAACTGGCCTGGGAGGGGTCATGCAGGGCTATAGAGTACCCCCGGCGCCGGTTTGACTCGATATTCATTTGTACGCAACACAAGGGAACTAGAGATCAGACATCAGGCAAACACGAGTCGCCAGTCGCCAGTGGTTGCTAACGGATACTGGCATCAGGCATCAGAGCGTCCACTACCCAATGAGCCCGAAACCCTCCTACAAATATTGCCCCGTCGTGGTGGCCTCGATCGTCCGGTTTTCTTTGTCCCCTTCGATGAGGGTCCGAACGTAGACGATACGCTCGCCCTTCTTGCCGGAGATGCGGGCCCAGTCGTCGGGGTTGGTGGTGTTCGGGAGATCCTCGTGCTCACGAAACTCCTGGATGATGGCATCGATGAGGTCCGAGGACTTGATGCCCGAGGTGCCGTCGGCGATTTCCCGCTTGATGGCCTCCTTTTTGGCCCGGCGAACGATGTTCTCGATCATGGCCCCGGAGAGGAAATCCTTGAAGTAGAGCAATTCTTTGTCACCGTTTGCGTACGTAACCTCGAGGAAACGATTGGCGTCCGAAGCGTCGAACACGCGGCCGACCGTCCCCTTGATCATGTCGTCGATGAGCGCTTGCCGGTCGCCGCCGTGGGCCGCGAGCTCGTCGGCGTCGAGCGGCAAGTCAGGCAGCAGATAGATCCCAAAGATCTGGGAGGCGGCCTCGGGCCCCGGGCGTTCGATCTTGATCTTGACGTCAAGTCGACCTGGACGAAGAATGGCCGGGTCAATGAGGTCCTCACGGTTGGACGCTCCGATGACGATCACATTCTTGAGCGCCTCGACACCGTCTAGCTCAGAGAGCAGCTGTGGCACGATGGTGGATTCGACGTCCGAGGACACCCCGGTGCCTCGGGTCCGGAATAAGGAGTCCATCTCGTCGAAGAACACGATGACCGGCACACCCTCGTCCGACTTCTCCTTGGCTCGCTGGAAAATCACGCGGATCTGACGCTCGGTCTCACCCACGTATTTGTTGAGTAGCTCGGGTCCCTTGATGTTGAGGAAGTACGAGCGCGAGTCGTCTGATCCGGTTTTCTCCGCCACAGCCTTCGCCAGGCTGTTGGCCACGGCCTTGGCGATGAGCGTCTTGCCGCATCCCGGTGGGCCATACAACAGAATCCCCTTGGGCGCTTTGAGCTGATAGTCGGCGAAACGAGCTTTGTGCAGATAGGGAAGCTCCACCGCGTCCCGAATCGATTCGATCTGCTCACGCAACCCGCCCACCTCGTTGTAGGTGGTGTCGGGTACTTCTTCGAGCACCAGCTCTTCGATTTCGGGACGCAGAAGCTTCTCGAATGCCAGGCCGGTACGAACCTCGAGCCGGACGTGATCGCCGACTCGCAAAAATTCTCCCATGAGCGGGGCGGCCCGCTCTATGACCCGCTCTTCGTCGCCACGCCCGAGCACAATGAGCCGCTCTTCATCGATGATCTCCTTAACAGCAACAACCTCGCCCTGCGGCTCGAAGTCGCGGATATCGATGACGTTGTAGGCCTCGTTCAGCAGGACTTCCTGGCCCCGCTCGAGCTCTTTGATCTCGAGGGTTGGCTCCACGTTTACCCGCAGCTTGCGGCCGCCGGTCATGACGTCTGCGGTGCCGTCCTCGTTGATCCCGAGGATGGTTCCGAAGGGGTTGGGCGGTGCGGTCAGCTTCTCGACCTCTTCGCGCAGGATGGCGAGTTGCTCCCGGGTCTCCTCCAGGACGGCGGCCAGTTTTTCGTTCTGGTGAACGGCCTGGGTGAGTTGGCCCTTGGCTTCGAGGAGCCGTTCTTCGAGGACCCGCACGCGGCGAGGGGAATCCTGGAGCCTGCGTCGCAGCACCGACAATTCCTCTTCGAGCATGCTGATCGTGCTCCGCAGCTCGCTGGCCTCAGGAGACTCGTAACTGCTCATAGGATCCTATCGGTGCTTGGAGAGTGGGGCTTTCGCAAATTATACGAATAGAAGGACGCAATTTAGCAGCTCATAGGCCGGGATTTCGCGCTTTCGAGTCTACAACTCAACCCTCGTGAGTCTTCCGAGCCACCGTGATGAAGCCGGTATGACCAACCATTCGGTGGTCGGGCCGCACCGAACGTCCATCGATGTTCCATTCGCGATGAAGAACCTCGAAATTGGAGATTTCGGCGAAACAACCGGCGCCTCGCAATGCTTCGGTGGTCTGTTGTACTTGAGGAATTGTTGGAACGTAGGACACCCATATAGCCCCGGCCGGCATGCCCTCGACCGCCGCGTCGACCACTCCGAATGGTTCTGGCAGATCGAGCACCAGCCGGTCGGGCCGAATTTCTGCCACCTGGTCGACCACCTCACCGACGAGCAGGTCGAGCGTGGCGGGGATCCCGCCGAAGAACTCGTCGAGGGCACGCTTGGCGTGGGCTGCGTGATCCTGGCGGCGTTCAACGCTCACAACCCGCCCGCTCGGACCAACCGCCCGCACCAGAGCCATGGTCAACGCCCCCGAGCCGGTCCCCGCCTCGAGCACCGTCATGCCGGGCGCAATATCCCCCCAGATGAGGATTGCGCCGAGGTCCTTCGGATAGACCACCTGGGCGCCTCGCTTCATGTTGAGGATGTAGTCAGCGAGTCTGGGGCGGACGGCTATCAGGCGTCCGCCGAGCGAACTGTGGACCACGCTCCCGTCGGGGAGGCCGATAACGTCGTCGTGAGCCAGCATGCCGTTGTGAAAGTGGAAGACCGAACCCTCCTCGAGGATCAAGAGATACTTGCGACCCTTAACATCGGTGACCAGGCAGTGGTCGCCCTTGCCGAAATCAGCCACGGTCGGCCATCCGGATCTGAAGCCGGCAGAACGCGCATTCGCCGGCCGTGGTCGGCTGACCGCAGTTGGAGCACTCTTGCAAAACAACCTGCTCCTGCTGGGCAGTTGCAAACTGGTCGGACACACGATCGAGAAATCCAAATAGGAACTGCTGCTTCACTCCCGGACGCTGGCTCTCGAGGATGTTGAGCCACTCTTTGATACGGATGCCGGTGTTGCCGCCCACCATCGGGCACTCATCGACCTCGTAGTCAATACTCTTGAGGACGCAATAGGCGGCGGTTTCCCGCTCGGCAATACGGAGCAGCGGCTTCACCTTACGTACCAGCCCCTCCTTGGTCGCCGGCAGCACCGGGTGTTGACGCCCAATGTATTCGATGTTCCAGTTGAGGGTGTTGCCCATGAGGGTGGCAGCCTCATCGTCGAGATTGTGACCCATCACGAGCACGTCGTAGCCGCCGTCGTGTGCCACCCGGTTGAGCACGTAACGCTTGGACAGGCCGCATACCGAACAAGCGACCCGCCTCGTCTCGGCCGCCGCTTCGGGAATGGTGTATCCGTACTCGTCTGCCAGGTCGACGATTCTCAAGTTGAGGTCACGGTTCTTGGCAAACTGTTCGGCCAGTTTGAGGCTCTCAGAGCTGTATCCGGCCTCTCCGCCGATGCCAAGCTCGATGTACACACCGTCCACCTGGTACCCGAGATCGGTCAGGATGTCCCACAGGGCGAGGCTGTCCTTGCCGCCCGACACGCCGAGCAGAAGCCGGTCGGCCGGTTCGAGCATGGCGAAGTCGTGGATGGTGCGCTCCACCTGGCGAGAAATGTGCTCGAAGAAATGCTCCTTGCAGAACACGGCGTGGTGGCGCCGGATCTCAATAGCGGCAGGCCGGCCACATGTTTTGCACTTCATCGTGCACCCCCCGAGATGACGGGTCGCAACTCGATCGTGTCGGCGTCGGTCAGTTGATCGGTCTTGAGGAGAAGCTCACCCTCCCTGATGACAAGCACCGTATCGGGAATGATATCGAGCCGTCGCAGAACGTCTCGCACGGTGGCGTCGCCCTCGATGTCGAGCTCGCGCCTCGGGTTGCGCAGAATGACCTTCACTGAACGAAAAGTGCTCCCAGGGATCCGAGCATGCCGAGCACGAGAATGACGACCAGGATTTTCACCAGGAGATCGCGGTTTCTGAACATGATTCAACCTCGCAGAAGCTCTAGATTGAGCGTGAGATGAATTTAGCCGGGAACCAAGTCAAGCAGTTATTCAAGGCCCTTCGCACGGGCGCAAGACCGTCCACTGTGGGTCTGTGGGCTGCGGCCACCGCGGTCGATCAGCTGCGGAGACGGAGTCGCCCGGCCCGCGAGCTCATTGTCAGCAAGAGACTGGAGCCCGGCGAAAGCTACGTCATTCGTGTGCCCGGCGACGGTGAGAGCCCGCTGGCCGCTTCGATTTCAAGCGACACGTCCGTCTCCACGGGCGATGCGAGCGGCGCCGAGGCGTCGATCACCACGCAAATTCTCAGTGCTCCCACCGAGCTCGTCACCGCCGCCAATGAGACCGAGCCCGTCGAACCGGATCTCGAGGCGCCGACCACGAGCCGTCGGCAACGGCGTCGAGCCAGCCGAATCGCGTCACTGGACGAGGCCGAGCTCGACCGGGAGGTCCTCCCCCGCCGGCAGCAACGCAGGCTGGGCCGAGCGGAACGACGCGCCCGCACCCGGCCGAGCCGCCGGCGGATTCGGAAGGCCCGCCGCCGTCAGAAAAGGGCGGCCAGGGCCTATGCCCACAGCAAACACACGTCGAGGCCCTCTCGTCGCAAGCGGCGCCGACGACGAGCAGCCGAGCGACAGGTCGAGTACCGCCAGGCCCGGGTGGACCGCCGATCTACTCGGAGACGACGGCGCGAGCTTCGGAAAGCACAAAAGCAACTCGCCCGGATCTGACGTGTCGGGCGCGCGAGGACTCAGCTGAGGCGGTAGATCTCTAGCTGGGCGCCGCCCTTTTTGCCCTTGCGTCGGCCGAGGAGGTACACGAGCACAACGAACAGCACGGCGCCGATGGCAAGCCCGATGCCGGCGTTCTTGGCGGTTGAGGCTGTGTCATCGACCGCGGTCTGGACCTGACGAAACTTCGATTCGAGATCGTTGCGCTCAATAGTCATGGCACGAGGCTACTCATCGAGGTCGGCCAGCAGGCTGGGAAGGGCATCCTTCACGGTACCCGGGTCCTCGTATCCCCGACGACCCAAGAAGACAATGAGGCCGCCGATGGCCACAAGCACCAGCGCCGTGATGAGGTAGCCGAGCCCGCTCCAAGCGCGACCGCTTGGCAGCAGCTCGATGATCCACCGGTTGAGAGCGACCCCGCCAAGCAAGGCACTGAGGCTGAACAGCGCTGCGGCTGCAAACCCGAACCCGGCCGCCTTCCCGAGCCGCTTGGCAGGTTCGACAGTCTCTTGCTTGAGGTATTGCTTGGAGAGATCAATCGACTCGGAGATCAGTTCGGGCAGTTCGCTTACATTTGCCATCAGGCTCCCATTCTCCCCAGTCCAAGCACGTGACGCAAGATGCCGGTCTCTCCGGCCACGATACGGAGCTCCTGTTCGAGTCGCTCGGTAGTTGTTGCAATCTCGAGGAGCTCCTGGCGCTCGGGGTGTGAAATCGGAAGCAAAGTGGCTGCCTGGTACGACGCGATGGTTGGATCGTTATGCAACGACGACGAGATTGAGGCGGGCTGGCCGCTCTCTGCGGCCGCGGCAGCAAAACGCTGGCAGCCGCGCTCGAGCCGGCGACGCAGCATCTCGACGTCACCGTCTCCGGTGGCCTCGGGCAACACCCCGGTCTCCACCGTGCCCTCACTGATGTCGCCGATCGTGAGCCGGGACCCACCCCGAACTTCGATGTCGAGTCGTCCGCCGGGAGCCGGGCTGCGGCTGGTGATTGAGGCCAGGACGCCGACCGGGCTCATCCACGAGTTGGATGCAAACACGGAACAGAATTCATCAACGTCGGCCAGAAGCAGGCTGAGGTCAGAGTCGTAGACTCGCAGGCGCAGCCGCTGGGCCGGAAGCAAGACCCGGCTGCGCGGAAACACAATGAAACTGGACACCGAAGCAGCCTAAAGCCGACGGAAGGTTATCCGGAGGAGACCTTGTAGCCTCGCCTGATGTCTGTCGGCCGCATCCTCCACACCACCGCAGGAACCAGGAAGGAATCATTCGGGCCGACCGAGTGGGGCCTCGTCTCTTTCCTCGCCCTCACCTGGGGCGCCTCGTTCCTCTTCATTGACATTGCCCTCGATTCACTCTCTCCGGGGCTCATCACGTGGCTGCGGATAACCCTGGGAGCGTTGGCACTTTCCCTGATGCCGGCCGCCCGGGCACCGGTTGGCGCCGAATCTCGCCCTCAAATCATTCTGCTGGGTCTCACGTGGATTGCCATTCCGTTCACACTTTTTCCGATCGCTCAGCAATGGATCTCTTCCTCGTTGGCCGGGATTCTGAACGCAGCAATGCCACTTTTTGCCGCCGGCATCGCCGCGGTTCTGTTGCGGCGGATGCCGGGCCGTATTCATGTATCCGGACTGCTGATCGGATTCATGGGAGTCGTGTTGGTAACACTGCCCTCGTGGGGCGATGGCAAGAATGCGGCAGTCGGGATCATGCTTGTGCTGCTTGCCACCGTGTTCTACGGGTTTTCAGTCAACATTGCCGTACCCCTCCAACAATCGTACGGCGCCCTTCCCGTCGTCCTCCGAGTCCAGGTGGTGGCGGCGATTGCCACGCTGCCGTATGCCCTGTTCGGGCTTGGCGACTCTTCGTTGGCGCTGAGCGGGCTGAGCGCTGTGCTTGCACTGGGTGTCTTCGGCACGGGTGTGGCGCTGGCGGTGATGGCTCAGCTGGTGGGGCGGGTCGGCGCCACTCGCGGCGGAGTCGCCATCTACTTCATCCCGATCGTGGCGGTTTTCCTGGGGGTGGTCTTCCGCGACGACTCGCTGGCAGCTATCACCCTGATCGGCATGGGTGTTGTTCTGATGGGGGCCTATTTGGCGAGCCGCCGGGAGAACTAAATCACGGCCCGGAGAGCGCGCTCGAGCGTCGGGTGTCTGAACTCGTAGCCATCGTCGACCAACACGGTTCCCACCACTCGTTGGCTGGCAAGCAGGAGGGACTCCACAAGCTCTCCGCCGTACCACCCTTTGAGGGGAGCCAGAGGCGTCGGGAGGAAGGTCGGCCGCTTGAGGACGATGCCAAGAGTGGTGGCGAACTCGCGGTTTGTCACGGGGTTGGGCGCTGTGAGATTGACGGGTCCGGAGATCTTGCCGGCCAGCAGGTGCAACAGGGCACCAACCTCATCCTCGAGTGAGATCCAACTCATCCATTGATGTCCTGAGCCGATTCGGCCTCCAACACCCATTCTGAATGGAAGGAGCATTCGCTTGAGAGCACCTCCCCGGGAAGTGAGCACAATTCCGCTCCGAGCCCGGACCGTCCGTACACCGGAAGACTCCGCCGGCTCGGTGGCCGCCTCCCATTGCATACACACCTCGGCCTGAAAATCTGAGCCGGGTTCGCTTGATTCGGTCAGCTTTTCATCGCCCCGGCTGCCGTAGTAACCGATCGCGGAAGCGCTGACCAGGACCGCCGGACCGGGTTCGGCAGCCGCGATCGCCTCTGAAAGCAGGCGGGTCCCGATCGCCCTGCT
>JAUXJL010000224.1 GCA_030624805.1 Acidimicrobiia bacterium | reverse complement strand
GCCCGAAATCGTGAACACGGCAATCGGCGAGGGCTCCAATTGATGCTCGGGGCCGAGGAGGGCGAAGGCGTCGCTCATGGCGACCTCGAAGGCTTCTACCAGCTGCCGCGCATCGGCTGGCCGGCGTTGTCCGCATTCTTGAGTACACATGATGCTGTCAGCCTCGTCACTCAGAGTGGCTGAAGTGAGAAGAATCTGGTCGGCCCGACACCACCAGGACGGAGAAGCCTCTCAGCGCCGATTCCTTGGCACCCGAACCGGCGTCGCCTAAGCTCCCAAACATATGTTCGTTCTTGGTATCGACCCCGGGCTCGCTGCGTGCGGCTACGCGATCGTTGAAAAGACCGCGGCCGGGGAGCGGGCGATCACTGCCGGAGTGGTGCGTACTGACTCGGACCAGTCGCTGGCGGCCCGGCTGGGTGAGTTGTATCGCGACCTCACCGGGGTCGTGAGCGAGCACACACCCGACCTCATGGCGATCGAGCAGGTCTTCACCAATCGCAACCTCAAGACGGCGGTCAGCGTCGGGCGTGCCTCGGGGATCGCGTTGCTGGTGGCCGCCCAGGCCGGGATCCCGGTGTACGAGTACACCCCCTCGGCGGTCAAGGCCGCCGTAGCCGGCTATGGAAAGGCCACCAAGGACCAGATCCGGTACATTGTGGCGGCACGGCTGCGGCTCGCATCACGTCCTGAGCCCGCCGACGCGGCCGATGCACTTGCCATCGCCCTCTGTCACCTGCAAGGTGGAGTCGGAATGCACCAACTCGAACAGGCAGCGAGAACCCAATGATCGGACGTGTGCGAGGTCTGGTAGTCAACAGAGCGCCTGGAATCGTCGTGTTGGAGGCCGGCGGCCTCGGCTACGAAATTGCTATCACTCCCCGAGCCCTGGTGGACCTGCCGCCACTCGGCGACGAAGCTGTGCTGCACACCCACCTGCATGTGCGGGAGGATCACCAGGCCCTCTATGGGTTCTTGTCCGATCACGAGCGAGACATATTTCGAATCCTGCTGGGCGCCAGCGGAGTCGGCCCGAAACTGGCGATGGCGATCCTGGCCACGTTGGCGCCCGACGAGCTGCGGCGGGCGGTGGCCGCAGACGATGTAGCCGCCCTCGAAGCAGTCACGGGGGTTGGCAAACGCACCGCCCAGAAACTCATTCTCGAGTTGCGACCCCGACTCGATCTCGGTGATGGCGAGCTGCCGGCCGAACACAGCCACCTTGCCGAGGTTCGGGCCGCACTCGAGGCGCTTGGTTTCGGAATCCCTGAGATCCGTCAGGCCTTGCAGGATGTACCCGCGGATGCCAGTACCGAGGATCTGTTGCAGCAGGCTCTTCAGTCATTGGGCCGCACGTGAGGGAAGAAGGCCTTCTCTCGGGCCCAACCCTTCCTGAGGAAGAGGTTTTCGAAGCTGGCATCCGGCCTCGAGAACTCAGCGAGTTCATCGGTCAGGAGGCGCTCAAGGAAAGGCTGAGTATTTTGATCGAAGCGTCACAGGGCCGAGGCGAGGCGCTCGATCACGTGCTCGTGTGTGGCCCGCCCGGCCTCGGCAAGACGACCCTGGCGGGAATTCTGGCCCATACGATGGGGGCCCAGTTCCGGATCACATCGGGGCCCGCCCTCGAGCGCCCCGGTGACCTGGCAGCAGTCATCACCAACCTCGACAAGGGTGATGTGCTGTTCATCGACGAGATTCACCGCCTGCCGCGAATGGTCGAGGAAGTGCTGTACCCGGCTATCGAAGACTTTGCGCTCGACATCGTGGTCGGAAAGGGCCCGGCGGCACGAAGCATTCGCCTCGATCTTCCCCGCTTCACCTTGATCGGCGCCACCACCCGCCTCGGACGCGTCTCCTCGCCACTGCGGGACCGGTTCGGCTTTGTCGACCGCCTCGACTACTACCCGGCCGAGGACTTGCTCCGGATTGTGCTGCGAACCGCCTCGATCCTTGACGTAGAGATCACCGAAGCCGGCGCCCACCTAATTGCGGATCGGAGCCGCGGTACTCCTCGCATCGCTAACCGCCTCCTGCGCCGGGTGCGGGACTACGCCGCGGTGCGAGGGGATGGGCGGATCGATGAACCAACCGCCGACCTGGGTCTCAAGATATTCGAGGTAGACGACGCTGGTCTTGACAAGGTAGACCGGGCCATCCTGTCGGCGGTCATCGAGAAGTTCGGTGGCGGACCGGTCGGCCTGGCGACCCTGGCAATCGCAGTTGGTGAAGAGCCCGAATCGGTTGAGGATGCCTACGAGCCATTCCTGTTGCAGGCCGGATTCCTGAAGCGGACGGCCCGGGGCCGGGTCGCCACCGAGTCGGCCTACCGGCACCTCGGCATCATTCCGCCCGAGCCGGGCCAGGCCAGCCTGCTCTAAGCCACGGCGTTTCGGCGACGATGGCGGCCAATCGCCAAATCCCTAGCCTGTCGTTCCATGCGAATCGAGAAATTTGACTATGAGTTGCCGCCGGCTGCCATCGCGCAGCTGCCGGCCGATCCGCGGGATGCGTCCAGGCTGCTGGTGATGGGAGAGCCCATCATCGACACCACGTTTGGGAAACTCGGTGACTACCTAACCGCCGACGATTTGTTGGTTCGTAATGGGACCCGGGTCCGGGCCGCTCGATTGCGAGGTACCCGGCCGACCGGCGGGGCCATCGAACTGCTCCTGCTCGCCTCCGAAGGCGACGAATGGACGGCCCTCGCCAAACCGGCCAGAAAACTTCGGGAAGGAACGACGCTCGACTTCGGCAGCTTGCAGGCGGAGGTCACCGAGGTGATGGGGGAGGGCCGGGTCCGGATCCGCTTGCAGGCCCTTGCCGGTGTGGGATCGATCGAAGACATCATCGCGGCAGTGGGGACGATCCCGTATCCGCCCTACGTGAGGAGCGGGCCGGTCGATCCGGAGCGTTACCAAACCGTGTACGGTTTCGATGTTGGCTCGACCGCCGCTCCCACCGCCGGCTTGCACTTCACTGCGCCGCTCCTGCAACAACTGGTCGATCGAGGCGTGCGGTCCGCCGACGTGCTCCTGGACATCGGCCTCGACACCTTCCGACCCATCACCACTTCGACGGTCGAGGGCCACGTCATACATCGTGAACGATATGCGGTTCCCGAGGCCACCGCCGCGGCGATCGGTGCTACCCGCGCCCGGGGCGGCCGGGTGGTTGCGGTCGGCACCACAGTGGTACGGGCGTTGGAGTCAGCCCAGGCCAGCGGGAACCCGAGTGGATGGACCGAGCTGTACATCCGACCCGGCTACCAGTTGAGAGTTGTCGACGCTGTCATAACCAACTTCCATATGCCCCGGTCGAGCCTGCTCGTCATGCTGGCAGCCATGGTGCCCGAATGGCGTCGGATCTACGCCCACGCCCTGGATCATGGGTACCGGTTCTTGTCGTTCGGTGATGCCATGTTCGTTCCGGAGGCCCGGTGAGTGGCCGATGGGAGGAATTGGCGGTGAGTGGCCGGGCCCGGCGGGGCCGTCTCCACACGAGCCATGGATCGGTGGAGACGCCTGCTTTTATGCCGGTCGGGACCCGGGCAACCGTACGGTCCCTCGACAGTGAGGATCTCGAGGAGCTCGGGGCCCAGATACTGCTGGCCAACACGTACCACCTCATGCTCAGGCCGGGCGCCGATGTCGTAGCCAATCAAGGAGGTCTGCACGGCTTCGCCGGATGGCCGCGGCCCATGCTCACCGATTCGGGTGGTTTCCAGGTTTTTTCCCTGACCCCGAAAGTCGACGAGGAAGGTGTGGCGTTCAGGTCGACGTACGACGGCGATCGAGTGTTCCTCACTCCGGAAGCGGCGGTTGAGGTACAGGAGCGGCTGGGAGCCGATATCGCTATGCAGCTCGATGTGTTGGTCGGCCTCCCCGCTCCGCGCCGGTCTGTTGAAGGCGCCATGGAAAGGACGCTGCGGTGGGGTGAGCGTGCGCTCGGATCCCAGCGTAGATCAGATCAGGCCCTCTTCGGAATCGTGCAGGGCGGGGTCGACTTGGACCTGAGGGCCCGGAGTGCGGCCGGGACCGCGGCTCTCGGTTTCCCCGGTTTTGGGATTGGTGGCCTCTCCGTTGGCGAGACTCCCGAAGATCGGGATCGGGCCATAGATGCAACCGTGTCCGAGCTGCCGGCCAACAAGATCCGCTATCTCATGGGGATCGGAGACACCGAAGGCG
>JAUXJL010000216.1 GCA_030624805.1 Acidimicrobiia bacterium | reverse complement strand
TGCCATGCCGGTGCGGGACTTCGCGGCCATCACCTCTGGGGATCTGGAAATTATCGACTTCGATCTCGAGTTCGACCTTCTCCGAGCAGTCAAGAGTCAAGAGGAGCTGGGCCTCGTACAACACAGCTTTGACCTGAACGAGCGTGGGTTCTGGAAGGTGCTCGAGGAATACCAGCCGGGCAAAACCGAGGCCGCCATCCTTGCTCCGGCCGAGGAGATGTTCGTTCTTAACGGCACCACTCGGACCACCCAGAACATGGTGTTGTCGGGCCGGCGATCTCCACCGAGTAGAGCAACAGGTCGCTGGGTTCAACCGGACGAACCGGATCGGGGTGTTTGAACTCCGGCCCGGCGTTGCCATTCCGGCCGGATAACACCATGTTCTGGGTGGTCCGAGTGGTGCCGTTGCGAACGAACATCTCCTCGGCCGGAGCAAGGATGGCGGCCTCGGTTTTGCCCGGCTCATACGCCTGGAGCACCTTCCAGAACCCACGCTCGTTCAGGTCGAAGCTGTGTTGCACGAGGCCCAGCTCCTCTTGACTCTTGACTGCTCGGAGAAGGTCGAACTCGAGATCGAAGTCGATAATTTCCAGATCCCCAGAGGTGATGGCCGCGAAGTCCCGCACCGGCATGGCAAAGTTGTAGCCGTAAACGGCCAGCCGCTTCCATCCCCGCTGTTCGGCCAACTGCCGCATCCAGGCGCCCGGCGTGTCTACGAAAACCTTCTCGTCGATCCATGATTCGTCGTGCTGGCCAACCCAACGTGCCTCCGCCGGGAACACTGCTATCGGGTCGCCGTCGGCCGGGATCAGTCCGTAGGCATAGCGGTGGACCATTCGAAAGCCGCTCACCCACCGGATGGCCCCCTCGAATCCCGTGTACTCGGTCCCGGCCACCGCCAGTGCGTCGATACCGCCGGCCGCCAGGGTCTGGCGTATCTTGGCGAACCGTCGCTCGATCTCTTGTTCGCTCACCACCGGCGCGGGCTCTACAGCTTCCACGACGCCTCCAATCCTTTTACGAGTGCCCACGCCGCCCGGTTGAGTGGGGTGGGAATTCCGTTCGCTTCGCCAAAGCCGACGATGCCCCCATTTAGCTGGTCGATCTCCGTCGACCGTTCCGCCAGAACGTCTTGCAGCATGCTCGGCTTGTGATCGAGGGCCACCTCAATACTCTCTTCGAGCAGCACGGCCGGATCTTTCTCCATTTCGATGCCGAGCGCGGCGGCCACGGCCTTGCCTTCCTCGATGACGCCGTCCATCACCCACCGGACGTGCTCGTCGAGGGCGGCTCGCCCGTGGGGAAGCCGGGTCAGTGAGCACAAAGCGTTGCTGGCGGCATTGAAGATGAGCTTGGTCCACTGAGCTCCGCGGGCGTCTTTGAGCGCGAGGGTTTCCATCCCGCTGCTGGTGAGGAGACTCGCCAGCGCCTCGACCACATCCATTGGCGCCGGCCTTGGCTCGAAAGGCCCGATCCATGTTTTGCCTGCCGTATCCCATTGCACAACCCCCGGCTCAACGAGCTTGCCGGCCGGGAACGTTGTGCCCCGGATGACCGCCGAAACGAACTCCGCGATCACCTCCTCGTTGCCGATACCGTTCTGGACCGAACACACCGCCCCGCCCTCGAAAGCTGCCGCGGTCGCCTGCATCGCTGGTCGAGTGTGCATGCCTTTCGTCGCCACGATGCCAAAATCCAGGTCGGGCAGATCGGCCGGGCTGGTGGTAGCACGGGGGAACGTGTGGATCTCCCCGACGCCGGTGAGACGTAAGCCGTTGGCGTTTATCGCGTCGACATGAGCCTGTGACACGTCGTAGATCCAGGTCTCTACGGTGTCGAGACCGGCAAGGTGGGCGGCAAACAAACTGCCTACCGCCCCGGAGCCGATTATGCCGACTTTCACGAGTGCCTCCTCATTCGTCGTACGACCGATCACGAGCCTTCACGAGCCGGTACATGGCTTCTGAAAGCGGTACCGGAACGTCGAGCCGGTGCGCCTCTCGCACGAGGGAGCCGAGAATGAAGTCGATCTCGGTGCGGCGGCCCGCCCGGACATCGGCCAGCATTGAGGGCACGTGGGCGTACTCGTCATCGTGAGTCGATCCCTGCCGTACTGCTCGACTGTTCATCTCCCAGGGATCCTCGAACAACTCAACCCCGGCCGCGGCCGCTACCCGCTTGCCTTCCTCGATGAGATCAAACATGAGATGCCCGAGGTCCGAGTCCCGCTCCCGCCGGGCGAAGAGCCCGACGTGCGCCAGGTCGGTCACGGCCGAAACCGGGTTAACCGACGCATTGAATATGAGTTTCGACCACTGAGCGGGCCGCAGGTCGGGCAACACCTCGACGTTCAACCCGCTGGCCGCGAACAGCTCGCCGATTTCCTGGACGGTCTCGAAGGTTGTTCCCGATGGATGGAACGGCCCCATCCAGGTTGCCGTGTCGAGCTCGTAGTGGACGTGCGTGTCCGACTCCTTGGTACCGCTCATGAAGGTCACGCTCGAAACGATCGGCCACGAGCCGTAACCGGCGACCACTTCTTCGGTCCCGAGCCCGTTCTGGATAGTCATCACCACCGCTTGCGGGAAGCGGCCTGAAATGGACTTGGCCGCCTCCTCTACCTGCATCGCCTTGGTAGCGATGATGATCAAATCAGGCGCCGGCAGGGCGGCCGGGTCGGTGGCGGCGACAACCTCCGACGTGAGGTCTGACTTGCCCGACACACGTAAGCCGTGGGCGTTGAGATCGGCTGCGTGCTGGGGACGTCGCACGAGAATCGAGGTCTGCGCGACCTGCCCGAGGTGGCCGGCGCAGAGACTGCCAATCGAGCCCGCTCCGACGACGCAGACCGAATCGAAGCTCACCTGCGGAAGTCTTCAGGGGCTGAGCACAACTTCTCAGCACCATCGGACGTGATGAGGAAGATGTCTTCCAGGCGGAGTCCGCCGCCCCCCTCCCAATAGATCCCCGGCTCAACTGCGAGCACCATGCCTGCCTCGATCAACTGGTCGCTCTGCGGGTGGGCCCAGGGCGGCTCATGAGCCCGGCTGCCGACACCATGGCAGACATAGTGCGAAGGTTGACCCGGATAACCACCCTCGGCGATACGAGCTCGGATGAAGCTGTCGAGGTCTGCCAGTCTCGCGCCCGGCCCCAGGTGGTCACGCACCGCTTCGTCAAAGACGGCCAGCAGGAGATCGAGCAGCCTGTTGTATTCGGGCGACAGCGTTCCCGGGCAGGCATTTTTCGTGAGATCGTTCCAGTAGCCATCGGTACAGGTCCAGATCTCCATCAGAGTGGGTGCATCATCCTGTACAACCGTGTTCTTGGTGGCCGTGAAAGTCTGAATGCTGTCGCCCGACCACACGAGGGTGAAGGCTCTGGCCATCTCGATCAAGTCGCGATAGCCGATGCCGTGGCTGTGAACGTATCCCTCATACATGGCCCCCACCTCGGCATCCTTCATGCCGGCTTTGATGTTGGCGCGGACATATGCAACGGCCTCTGCAGCCAGGTCGTTGGTTATCCGCAGACGCTCGACTTCTTGATTGGTCTTGATCATCCGTAGTCGCGTTAGGAGAGGCGTACAGTCGATGACCTCATCGATCGCGGCTTCCAAATCGTCGAAGTAGCCCTTCCAGTAGACGGTTGGCTCACCGGTCATTCGTTCGGGTGCTTGAACAGCATTGGAAGTTTCGACTCCGATGCGACGGGTGAGGCCGCGAGCCTTCAACTCATCGATCGCTTTCTCGAGTGCTCGCAGGAACGATGGTCGAGCGTCGTCGGCGTTGAAGCCCTTGAAGAACACGATGTCACTGGTCCAGGCGTTGCGCCGCACGTTCAACTCCTGGGGCTCGACCGCCAGAACGATCGGGTCACCTTCCCTGGGGAGGATGGCAATCTCCCAGGCCTTCATGGCCCAGTAGTTGGTGAGATAGTGGATGTTGTCGGGAGCCCGAACCACCAGCGCATCGAGGTCGGCCTCGGCCATTGCCTGGCGGACGCGCTGTAACCGAACCTCATCAACCGGCCACGCCATCAATCCTCCTTCTGTTGGATGCTACCGAGGCAGGCACCCGGCAAGCTCCGGCCTCCGTCCGGTCATCCACCTGGACCCCGGTAGGATCGATCGACCGGGAGGAGACTCGTGCTCGACGATGGAAAAATTTGGACTGGGACGATCAACACCGAAGCAGACAGCGCCATCGCCGGCGTCGAGCGGGTTGGCCTGTATGACTCAACGCTGCGCGACGGCGAGCAGACCGTCGGGGTCAACCTGGGACCGG
>JAUXJL010000254.1 GCA_030624805.1 Acidimicrobiia bacterium | reverse complement strand
TGGTTGGCCGACAATCGCCAGATTGCAGACGCCTACTTGGCCGCGGTGGTTTCGGCGACATCGTGGATGTATCTACCAGACCACCGTCATCGCCTGGAGGAGCTGATGACAGAGATTCTCGAGATGGACCCCGACCATACCCAATCGGCTGCCGCCACCATGCTGGATCCCTCGTCCGGGTGGCCGCCCTCTGCTTTCATCGACGGACCGGGAATGGAGACTGTGTGGAAGCTGCGAAGCGAGCTCATCGGAGCGGAGCCGGCTATGCCGGCGGCCGGGTACTTCACCCTCGAGCCCTACACCCGGGTCATGTCGCTCGGCCTGGTGCCTGCTGGCTGAACCGCGGGTTGCATAATGTATACTTCCAGCCAATCGAGTAGATAACGAGGAGGAGAGAGGCGTGACAGACAGCAACGGCAAGCCGGCCCGGTTTGTCATCCGGCTGCCGCAGACCTACTGCACGGCCAGCCCACAAGCTATGGTCGACGTTGCTCAGGCGGCCGACGAACTCGGGTTTTATGGCGTTTCCGTCCAGGACCACATCATCGCCGACGGGGCGCTCTCGTCATGTGGCGAGAACCACAACCACAATGGTGAGGACCGTGACGTCTACGAGGCCCTCCAGACCCTGGCGTTCGTGGCGGCCAAGACCGAGAACATCAAACTGATCACAGGAATCCTCGTAGTGGCCTTCCGCCACGCCGTATTGCTGGCCAAAGAAACCGCCGCCCTCGACGTATTCTCAAATGGCCGTCTCGTAGTCGGCGTTGGAGTGGGCGCACCCCGCAAGGGTCGGGTCGAGTCGGGCGGGAACCAGAACATCAGCGTGCACGCCCGGGTGTCGGACCTCGAATTCGCGGCCTTCAAGGTCAAGGGCCATCGCGGCCGAATCACCGACGAGACCCTGCAGGTCATGGAGGCGATCTGGACCCAAGACGTGGCAGCCTTTCACGGCGAGTATTACAACTTCGACCAGCTGGCCGTGTACCCCAAGCCACTACAGAAGCCCCGACCACTCTTCTGGATCGGGGGTCGTTCGGAGCCGGCCAGGCGCCGTACGGTCGACTATGCGGACGGCTGGATCCCGAGCCAGATTTCCGCAGACATGTTCCGTGAGGCGGTTGCCTGGATGCAGCAATACGCCACTGAGGTCGGACGCCCGATGCCAACCGACCTGGGGGTCAACATCTTTGCCGCCCTGGCCGGTTCCGATGAGGAAGCCCACCAGCTCATGGTGAAAGGTTTCGGCACGCGTTTCAGTGATGAGGGCCTTGAGACGCTCATTATCTCCGGAGCGCTCGACGCATTCGTTGCCAAGACAAGGCGGTTCATTGATGCCGGCGTCAACATCTTCGACCTCAAGTTGGTGCCCATCACTGTTGAGGCGACCATCAAACAAATGGAGCAGATCGCCAAGGAAGTTGTGCCCGCGTTGGCATGAGGTGCCGGCTTCCAAGATCGGAGCGACATGACGGATAGTCCACAAAATAATTGGGGGCGCTGGGGCGACGACGACGAGCGCGGCATGCTCAATCTGCTTTCGCCGCAAAAGGTGGCAACGGCCGCCGGGTTGGTGAGGTCGGGGCGGGTGTACGACCTATCGGTTCCGCTCGGCAAAGGCGGGCGCCTCTTTCCCATGTTCCATGACACGTGGCGGATAACCACCGCCGTGCCGAAAGCAGACGGCGCGATGGTGAGCGGCGACGTGTTGATGCTGCACACCCATGCCGGGACCCACATCGATGGACTCAGCCATTTCTGGAAGGACAATCAGCTCTGGAATGGTCACGATGCCGCCGCAGTCAACTCTCGGGTGGGCGCCTCATGGGCGGGGATCGACAAGATGGACGGCATAGTGAGCCGGGGGGTGCTGGCCGACATTGCAGGCTTTCGGGGTGTCGACCACCTCACGCTCGACGACGCTATATCTGAGTCCGAGATCGAGGCCTGCCTGGAGGCACAGGGTGTGTCCGTCGGCGAAGGAGACGTGCTCCTGGTCCGGACCGGGTGGCACGGCGTCTTCGAAACCGACAGAGCGACCTGGCAGAAAGGCGAGCCCGGTGTTGCACCATCGGTGGCGGCCTGGCTGAGCGAAAACGGTGTGGTTGCGATCGGGGCGGATTCGGTCGCCGTCGAGCACATCCCACAGCACCCGTATCCCAACCCGTTCCACGTCAGCGCCCTCCGAGACTACGGCGTCTACATCATCGAAAACGTCGACCTCGAGGCGCTCGCCGCCGATCGGGCGTACGAATTCATGTTCGTGGCCGCTCCTCTGCCGATTGTCGGCGGAACCGGCTCGCCCATCAAGCCGCTCGCCATCGTGTGATGCCCGTGTCGGGCCCGGGAGGGGCCGACTGGGAAGCCGGCGGGAGGCCCATGACACAAAACATAACCGGGCTGTTGCGTGGTGGGTTGTTCAGGGCCGAGGAAACGCCTGAGGTTTCTGGGAGGTCGGCGTCCACGTGAGTCATGAGAGCGTTGGAGCCGGCGGCGGCCCCGAAAAGAATTCAACGTTCCGGGTGCTGATGCAGCGGAATTTCGCTCCATACTTCCTCGGCAACCTCCTCTCCAGCAGTGGGACGTGGATTCAGAACCTTGCCCAGGCGGTGCTGATCTTTCGGCTGACCGGCTCGACGTTCCTCGTTTCTCTTGTGACATTCGCCCAGTTCCTCGGTGTGGTCGTACTCGCCCCGTGGACGGGGTCGGCTGCCGACCGGTTCGACCGGAGGCGGTTGCTCATGCTCACCCAGATTGCTCAGGCGGCGGTGGTGGTGGCGCTGGCAATTGTGACCTATTTCGACGTGGTGAACGCGGCCTGGCTCGTCGGGGCGGCTCTGACTGTTGGAGTGGCCAAGGCGTTCTCGGTGCCGCCCCAACAGGCCCTTGTTCCCCAACTCGTGTCACGTCAAGACCTCCAGTCGGCGGTGGCTTTGAACTCGATAACCTTCAATTTGGGCCGGGCCATAGGCCCCCTGGTTGGTGCGGCAATCATCGCCACCCTCGGATTCACCTGGGCGTTCGGGATCAATGCTCTCTCGTATATGGCCATGGTCGTTGCCTTGCTGATGGTCGACGTGCCCGAACACGAAAAACCGGCCCGGGGGGTGCGGCCGAAGTTGCTCGAGACCGTGCGGCTGGTGCGCCACGACCCACGCATCGGACCGCTCCTCGTGGTCGTTGGATTGGTAGCCGTTGCCGTCGACCCGGTAAACAACCTCACGCCGGCGTTTTCGGTGGAGATCTACGGCCGTTCTGATACCTACACCGGGATCCTGACCGGAGCGTTCGGCCTTGGTGCCGTCATCGGAGCCGCCTTGATAGTGGCGAGGGCGCGTGCCTCATTCCGGGGAATCGCGATTGCAATGGCGGCAGTCGGAGCTGCTATCGCAGCGTTCGGGCTTTCGACCGAAGGCACCGTTGGTCTCGTGGCCCTATTCGTGGCCGGGATGGCCTTCATTACCTCGGTGAGTCTCGCCACCACCGTGGTTCAGATGGAGGTCGCCGAGCAGCACCGGGGCCGGCTCATGGCGCTGTGGGGTGTCGCATTCTTGGGAGTCCGGCCTGTCGCCAGCTTGATCGACGGCTCAGTCGCGACCCTGGTCGGCTTGCGGGAGGCGGCAATACTGATGGCGATCCCCGTCCTGGTGGGCGCCGTCTTTCTCGCCAGGCGGGCGGCTGCTTTTCCCCATACCGAGGCTTATCACCGGCGATCGTGAAGCTGTCAGCCGGTCGCCAGTTCTCGCT
>JAUXJL010000183.1 GCA_030624805.1 Acidimicrobiia bacterium | reverse complement strand
GGCCACTCGATCGGAGCGCTCGCCTCCGGGCCCGACGGTGCCGTGTACGTGAGCGCCGGGGACGGTGCCTCCGCCCTCACCGAGGACTTCGGCCAGATCGGAGGCAGCCTGTGCGGGGATCCCACTATGGAAGGCGGCGCCCTCCGCGCCCAGGATCTCCTGTCGGCGGGGGACCCGGTGGGATTCAACGGCACCCTGCTCCGGGTCGACCCCCAAACCGGCCTCGCCCTCCCGGACAATCCCCTGGTGGGCAACGGAGTCCCCGACGACGACGAGATCATCGCCTTCGGTTTCCGCAATCCGTATCGCTTCACCATTCGACCCGGCAGCTACGACCCGACCGCCGGCACCGGACCCGAGCTGTATGTGAGCGACACCGGCTGGTGGCGGTGGGAGGAACTGAACGTCATTGCCGACGCCAGAGACGAGGTGGTCGAAAACTTCGGGTGGCCGTGTTACGCCGGCAACGAGTTCCCAACCACCGCCTCCGACAAGAACCGCCAGCCCAACTACGACGGCGAAGACCTGCCACTGTGTGAGGACCAGTACTCGGGAGCCATCACGAGTGCCCTCACCAACCCGCTTACGGCCTACGAACATGCCAACGAGGTCGTGCCGGGCGACGGGTGCCCGGCCGGAGGCTCCGCGATCGCGGCTCTCGCCTTCTACGAGACCGGCCGCTACCCCCACAAGTACGACGGGGCTCTGTTCTTCTCCGACTACGTCCGCCAGTGCATCTGGGTGATGTACCCGGGCCTGACCGGCGCCATCGAGGCCGACAGCATCGAGCTGTTCCGGGACCAGGTGGGGCTGATTGTCGACCTCAAAGCCGGGCCGGGCGGTGACCTGTTCTACGTCACCCTCGGGGACTTCGATCCGAGCACCGGCTCAATCACTCCAAACAGCGGCTCACTCAATCGCATTTCTTACTACGCCGAGAATGCTCCCCCGGTGGCAGCCGCGGCCGCCGACCCCACCGGCGGCGAGTTGCCAGTCACCGTCACCTTTGACGGCACCGCCTCGACCGATCCGAATGGGGACCCCCTCACCTTCGCATGGGACCTCGACGGCGACGGAGCCTTCGACGACGCCGTCGGGCCGATCGTAAGCATGACCTTCACCGAACCAGCCGTCATCGACGTCGGCCTGGAAGTCAGCGACGGTGAGTGGACCGACATCGACACCATCACGATCAGTGCCGGCAGCGTCGCTCCCGTCGTCAGCATCGACTCAACACCCCCGCCCTGGGTGACCGGTGGGATCATTACTCTCGTCGGAAGTGCCACCGACCCCGAGGACGGCGACCTGACCGGTGCCGCTCTCGAATGGACGATCAGCCTCCACCATTGCTCCGAGATCGACTCGTGCCACATACATGAGATCGAGACGATTGCCGGAACCGGCGCCGCCTTCCCGGCACCCGAGCACGAGTACCCATCGTTCCTGTCGGCCCGGCTCACCGCCACCGACTCGGACGGTCTCAGCGACACGGTCGTGATCGATCTCGATCCGGCCACGGTCGAAGTGACAATCGGAACCGTCCCGGCCGGCCTCACCGTCCGAGCTTTCAACCAGGAGGGCCCATCACCGCTCACTATCACCGCCATCGAGGGTTCGCCGCTCGGTATCTCAACCCTCACCACCCAGGTGGTCGAGGGCTTCAGCCATGAATTCGTAGCCTGGTCGGACGGCGGCGCCCTCAGCCATGACATCGTTCCCGACCAAGACCTCATCGTGACCGCCTCCTTCACCTACGAGCTCGGCGTGCCACCAACCTGGCTCGACGGCGACCTCGACGTCGTATACACCCCCACCAGCCTCGACTTGTCCTGGTCGGGGGCGACCGACAACGCCCGGATAATGGGATACCGCGTCTACCTGAACGGCTCGTTGCTGCTGACCACCCCGGCGGCCGCCCACACGCTCCGCGGGCTCGAACCGGCCACCGACTACGCCGTCCGGATCGAGGCGATCGATCCGGAGTTCAATCAATCACTCGATGGCCCGGCCGAGACGCTCCGAACCCCCATCGAACCGATTGCGGACACAACCGGCCTTATCGATTCCGGCGGACAGTGGCATCTTTCCGACGGAAGCGGCGGCGTGGAGTCCTTCTTCTTCGGCGTGCCGGGCGACTACCCGCTCGCCGGCGACTGGAACTGTGATGGAATTGACACAGCCGGCCTGTATCGGCAAAGCGATGGCCTCGCCTACCTCCGAAACGACAACTCGACCGGCCTGGCCGACGTGTCCTTCATTTTCGGCATCGCCGGCGACATTCCCATCGTCGGCGACTTCGACGGTGATGGGTGCGACACGCTCTCGGTTTATCGCAACGGCCATGTGTTCATAATCAACGAGCTGGGCGAAGATGGCGGCAGCCTGGGGGCGGCCGCGTTCGACTACTGGTTCGGCGTGGCCGGTGACAATCCCTTCACCGGCGACTTCGACGGCGACGGCATTGACGAGCTTGGGCTGTTCCGGGTGAGCTCAGGGTTCGTCTACTTCACCATGGATCATCCCAGCAGTGGACCGGCCGTTACCGACAACGAGTTCTTCTACGGCATTCCCGAAGACAAAATCATCGCCGGCGACTGGACAAACGATGGGACAGACACGGTTGGGATCTTCCGCCCATCCGAGTCCACCTTCTACCTCCGCTACTCAAACACCCTGGGCGAAGCAGACGAGGTCATCGTCTCGTCGGCCGGCTATCGGCCCGTAGCGGGCGCGTTTGTCTGGCCGAAGTAGGAGTTTCTTCCCAAGGATCTCACCGAAGCCCCGGTCGATTTGGCCGGGTCCAGAGCCTCTAGTAGCTCCCGAGGGTCCCGGTAACCCGGGCGACTCGCAGGGCGCGGGCCAGAACCCACAACGCTATTGGCGCCAGAACAATGGTGAAGACCGTGAGAAATACGATGTCACCCAGCACATCGAACGCACCCGCATCTTCGAGCAAAACGGCACGGAGCCCGTTGAGACCGTAGAAGGCCGGAATGAGGTGGGCCAGAAACCGAAGCCCAATCGGCAGAAGGGCTACAGGGAAGACCGCCCCGGCCAGGAAGTTCGTGCTCTGCAGGATGACAAATGTGATCGGCTCCCCGCGTTTGGTGAGCACGATGAAGGCTGCCGCCAGCAGTCCCAATACCGCGAAGGAGGCCAGGGTAAGAAGCAACAGGGGAACTCCCAGCAGGACCCCGCCGATGGGGAACCGCGAGCCGAACATCACGGCAAATCCCAGCATGACCACGGCCTCCAGCAGGAAGAACATCGCCGGAATCACCAGCGTGCCCGACAACACAGCCCACAGCGGAGCGGGCTTGCTCAGGATCATCTCGAGCGTCCCGTCGCTCCGCTCCTGAGCGATGGCGCCCTTCAGGGTGTTCATGGCCATCGTCGCCCCGTTCAGCACAAGCAGCCCAACCAGCGCGAACTCGAAATATTCGATGCCCTCGAGTGAAGGCGCGCTACCCACGAGCTTGGAAATGAAGAAGAAGGTGGCGACCGCCGCCAGGATGCCGAACAGTCGCAGCGCGAAGTCAAACTGATAGGAGCGACGTACGGCCCAGTCCCGGCGAGCGACCGCCACAATTGGGGTGAGCCAGGTCACACCGTTGGTCATCGCACGGCGTCGTCGGAGAGAAGGCTCATCAGCGCCCTTGCCTGCTGCGAAGCGCCGGCCGCCAGCTGCTCCGGTGGACCAACGAAGCGCGCCCGGCCGTTGGTGAGGACCACAATGCGATCGCACACCTCGATCAGCTCGGTGATCCGGTGACTCGAGAGCAGGGCAGCACTCCCGGCGTCGGCAAAGGCCCTGAGCATCCGCAGAACCTCCTGCGAGGAAATGGGATCGAGACTGCGGGTGGGCTCATCCAGGACCAGAAAGTCGGGACCAGCCAGCTGGGCAATCGCCAGGTTGAGTTTCGCTCGCATTCCCGTGGAGTAGCCGAAGACCAGCTTGTCCCGATCGGCCAGCCCGACGCGACCCATCAACTCGGCGGCTCGTTGGCGGGCAGCTCGCCGACCCAGGCCGCTCAATGCCCCGAAGAACTCGAGGTTCTGCAAGCCCGTCAAACGCCAATACAGTCCGCGGTCGTCGGCCAGAACGACCCCGAGGCGGCGGCGCGCCTCACCAGGGCTGTTCGTGACGTCTACTCCGCCCACCGTTGCCGACCCGGACGTCGGTTCGAGCAGCGTCGTGAGGATCTTGATGAGAGTGGTCTTCCCTGCGCCATTGGGGCCCAACAACCCAATAACCTCGCCGGGCTCCACCCGGAATGAAACATCCGCAAGCGCCACAACACGCTCCTGCACCGCCGATCGGACCAGGGGCCGAAGCCAGCGGGACGGGGGCAGGTAGTGCTTCGTCAACTGCCGCACCTCGAGTGCCGGGGGAAGCGTTGGCATCGGACCCTCCATGCTCATCGGCTCAGGCCAATCGACGCTGGCCGCGCTCGTAGATCCGCTTGCAAAACCCGCTTACCCGCCATACTTATACACTGATTCATTGCCGGCACTTCCCCATTCAGAGTACGTCATGTCCAAGATCACGCCCAGCGCCACGGTGACTCCCTCGCCCGGGGTCCTCGTGCAGGACCTCCCGGACGGCGAGATTGTCCTCTTGAGCATGGCGACCGAGACTTACTTTGGGCTCGATGGGGTTGGCGCTGAAATGTGGGGCAGGCTTTCTGAGGGGAAACCAATTCGAACGATGGCAGAGGAACTCTGCTCGGAGTATGACGTCGATCCCGAGGCTCTGGAGGGAGACCTACTCGACCTGGTCGGGCAACTCGTAGAGGCCGGCCTGGCCTTCGTCGGTGACGGATAAATCCCACCCCCGGCTGGCGGGGGAAGGCCGGCCACGCACCCGGGGCCGTAGGGTGCCGGCGAGACTCCACGCAGAACTTGCGACGGGGAACGCGAGCAGCCCACT
>JAUXJL010000005.1 GCA_030624805.1 Acidimicrobiia bacterium | reverse complement strand
GGCTAGGCCCGAGTCGGGGACGATTCGAGCAGCCCGGCCGTCCGAGCTGCTCTCTGGGCGAGGTCGCGCCACAGACGGGCAGAGCCGGGATGCTGGGCGGCAACCCGGTCCCACCGAGGACTGGCTGTTTCGTACATCACCCGAATCAGCTCTGCCATGGCCGGGTCGCTGAGCCACTCGGAGGGGACTGTTCGTTCGGTGAGTTCGATGCCGCCCAGCGAGGCCAACGTGGCTCGCATAACCACCCGGCCGCTCCATACCGACAGCATGAAGTCGGCGAGCGGCCCGGGTGGCTCGACCGGGCCGTAGCTGTCCTCACCGGGGGCGAATAGGCCTTCGGTTCCGTCGGTCAACACCGGGGCAGGCCGAAGTCGATCCCCCAGATCCAGCAGCCCCAGCATCGCCCCTTCCGCCGGCCGGCGCTCCGCCGGGTCACATTCTCCGGCGGCATCGAGCCATGGGACTGCCCAGTGCAAAAGTCGGTCGCCCAGCAAGAACCGTCGGTCGGCGTAAGCCCGTGTCGCTATGTGAGGCTCGTCCTGCTCCCACGCCTCAGCCTCGGCTCGAGCGAGTGCCGCCCCCAGGCGGCACAGGTCTGCGAGATCCCGTTCGCCGAACTCGTAGCCCCAGTAGCGAGCACGCCGGTTCAGGTCGTCGTCCGGTCGGTAGTATCGGACGACGGCAGCTTCGATGGCCGGCACGTCATCCCAGAGTTGGCGGTGGCGGGCGGGCTCCCATTCCTGTGTGATCTCGGCCCATAGCACCGACTCAGCCCAGGCGGCGGCCGCCGCGCTAGATCTGGTAGGCATCGGGCGTGGGTCTCACTGGCCTGGCGAACCACAGCGGGCGTCGCAGGCCGCCCGGGCCGGGTGCCGGTTTCGTGAGTTCGAGCCATTGTTTGTATATCTCGAGGCTCTTGTTGGTGTCGACCACAACGTCACCGTATTGGTCGTCTGGTTCGGCCGCGGTGAGCCGTACTCGTTGGTGCCAGGCATGCATGCCGGAAACGGGATCGGGATGGCTTGGGAAGGCCAGGTTCTGGTTGACGCCGGCATCCTTCCACCAGATCCGCTCACTGTCAGGGTCCTCGGACGTGAACGGCTCGATGCCCTGCTTCTGACGCAGCTTCCAGCGTCCTTTGCCATCAGAGGTGATGTCAACGAGCGCCGATGCCCATCGCCCGCTGCCGAGAGCCTCTTGGAGGCGCCAGCGGCCCATGTGGTGTGAGGCGGCAACCACACCGGGCCGAATGCCTTCAGTGCGCCAGGCCCGCATGACGAAATGCCCGCTGTCGGTGCTGAGGCGAACAAGGTCGCCGGTCATGAAACCGAGGGCGTCGGCATCCACCGGGTTCACCCACAGGGGATGACCGTGGCTGATTTCGTAGAGATACTTGGCGTTGCCACTCCGGGTGTGGATGAGGGTGGGAAGTCGGAAGGTCGGGAGCAGGATGCGCTCATTGCCGGTCATGTCCATGTCTCGCCAGTACACGTGAGTCTTGAGGTAGGTGGGAATGGCCTCGTCTTCCCAGCCCCACTCGTGCATCGTCTGTGACCACCATTCGAGTTTTCCGGCCGGGGTTGGGAAGCCGGTCAGGGTTTGGCCTTCAATCTCGACGCCTTCCTCGGTGGGACGCTCGTGTACCTCATACACGTCTTTGTCGATTTCCACCGCCCCGTACTTGCGCATGAACTCGAGCGGCGTGATGCCCTCGGCGGCCGCTTTGTCGGGCAGTCCGGGTACCGAGTTGTCGAACATCCACCCGTAGTACTCGTCGACCGACACCGGCCGGCTCGGGTCTTTTGGCGACTCGAACCACTGCTTGATCCCGAGTGAGCCCTCCGGGTCGACCCGCCAGGACAGGTCAATCCAGAACTCGGTCTCCTCCCACACCTCACCCGGGTTGGCCTCATAGGTGCGGTGGTAGGTTTTGCCATCCCGCTCCCCGGCCACCCGCAACACCGGCTGGCGAAACCCGAGCCAGCGGCCGGCGTGGGTCTCGTAGGAGTGGGTGTCGTGGCGCTCGGCGCTCACCCCCATCGGCAACACGTAATCGGCGTACTGGGCCGTCTCGGACCAGGTTGGCGTCATAGCCACGTGCAGCCCGACTTTTGACTCGTCGGTGAGCACCTCGATCCATGAGAACCCGTCGGGATTGGTCCACACCGGGTTGTAGACGCGGGTGAAATACACGTCGACCTTGCCGCGACCCTCCTTCAGGAAGTAGGGCAGCAGCATGGACATCTCATGATGGGCGAGCGGATACTCGCTGGGCCACAGCAACTGGTTCCACCGGCTGTGCGGTGGCGGCATGTTCCAGTGGGCGGGTTTGAATTTGTCCCAGTCGTTCGGAGATGTCCCCCCCCGGGTGCCGATCGACCCGGTCAGGACCTGCAGGAACCAGAGGCAGCGAGCGACCTGCCAGCCACCCCGGTTGCCGGAACCGGCCGACCGCCAGGTGTGGGATGCGAAGCGGTCGCCGGCCCCGGCGATGGCGGTGGCGATCTCCAGGATCTGCTCGGGGGTAACACCAGATTCCTCAGCGGCGTACTCCATGGTGTAGTCGGCGTAGGTGTCTTTGAGGAGCTCGATGAAGGACTCATAGGTCGGAGTCCGGTCGGGATGGTTCTCAACCAGAGTCTGCTGCCAGTTGACCCACCGCCGCATAAACGTGTGGTCAACCGCATCCCACTCGAGGAGCTGACGGGCAATGGCAAGCAAGATGGCCGCTTCGGTGCCCGGCCAGGCCGATAGCCACATATCGGACATGGCGGCCGTGTTGGACAGCCGCGGGTCGATCACGGCCAGCTTGGCGCCCGATTGCTTCGCTTCCATGATGCGTTGGGCGTGCGGATTGAAGTAGTGGCCGGTCTCGAGATGGCTGGAGAGCAGGAGGATGAACCGGGCGTTGGCGAAATCGGGTGACGGCCGATCGTGTCCCATCCACAGGGCGTAACCGACCCGGGCGCTCGATGAGCAGATATTGGTATGGCTGTTGTGACCATCCACGCCCCAGGCTTTGAGGGTTCGGTCCATGAAGCCGTCCTCGCCCGGGCGGCCAACGTGATACATGCTCTCGTCGTGGCGGTCCTCCTCGATGGCGGTGCGCATGCGACCGGCGATGTCCTGGAGGGCGTCCTCCCAGCTCACTTGCTCCCACTCTCCCGAGCCGCGCGGCCCAACCCGGCGCAGTGGGTGAAGAATGCGCTCCGGGTCGTAGACCTGGTTGATGGTGGCGGGGCCTTTGGCACAGTTGCGTCCCCGCGAGCCGGGATGAGCCGGGTTGCCCTCGAACTTTTTTATCTGGCCGGTTTCCTTGTTGACGTAGGCGAGCAGGCCACAGGCCGACTCGCAGTTGAAGCAGGTGGTGGGAATGAGCCGATAGCGGTTCTTGACCTTTTCGGGCCAGGCGCGAGCATCGTATTCCTCCCAGTTGTCCCACTGGTCGGGCGGGGGGTAGCTGGTGAGCTCAGATCCCGGGAGCAGCCGGGGGATGGCATTGAGGTCCTTCTCTTTAGTCATCGGCTCACCCTCCTCACGACAGTGGCACGCTCTGGCCGGCCTTCACGAATGCGTCGTCCGCCATCCAGATGCCGGCCATGGCCGATAGGCCGCCGATTGCCCCCACCCAGGTGCTCTCACCCAGGGCGATGGCGCCGAGGGCGATGGGAACGAGCACCCCGAGCAGCTGGCCACCCAGCCACCACTCCCGGGCATATGCGCCTCTCGTCATGTGGTGTATGGCGTCGGTTATGTTGCGGGTGGGATGGCGGGAGGTCAGCTCGGCGAAGGCAATGAGGCCGAGGGCGGATGCGCCGCCGACCATGGTCCAGGCAAAGGCCGCGGTGGCCGCGTCGGGCACATCCAGGAAGACATCGAGCACGAGGCCGGCTCCGCCCCCGACCGCCAGGGCACCCGCCACCATGTGCCACAGAAGAATCGGGCTTTGCCACAAGTCGCGGCCTTCGGCCTGGCCGAACAAAAAGGCCGTGTACCCGGCAGAGGCGAGGGCAACCGGCACTGCCACCCACACCAGGATGGCCACGAGGTCGTCGGCGCCGGTGATGCCGGCCAGGAACCAGAGACCGAGGACTGCCGCATAGACCGACAGGATGGCCGCCCCTCGTACGAGCCACGAACCCCACCGACCCTTGGTCAATAGATCGAGGAAGCGGTCGGGCCGCTTGAGGTCGGCAACCAGTAGGGCGCCGGTGCCGGCCAGAAACAGGCCGGCGATAAGCGGCGCTACCCAGCTGACGAGGGCCGGGCTCGTGCCCGAACCGGCCAGAAGCGCGATGGCGACCGCCAGCGTCAGGCCGGCGGCGATGCCCTTGGTGAGGAAGTAGCTCGACACTCTCCATCCCCACGGCATCGGGTGGTCGGTGTTGTACACCACCCGCGGTGGAGCCCCGTTGGCGCCGTACTCAAAGCCGGGGGGTGCTTGTGGGGCGGTTGCGCTCTTGGGCGTGAGGTCGACGGTCATCCAGGGCGGGACCGGATCGGGGGGGTCCCGCCAGATGTAGTTGTCGATAACGGTCTCAGCCCCGAGCGGGTCGAGGCTGGCCTGTTCGACGCCTTTGTACCAGAGGTTGGGGCGCGTGCCTTGCTCGGGGGCCCGCACGAAGACCTGCTCGTTGGCAACGATCTGGGCGATGCGGGTGGCTGGATCGTCGAGGTCACCGGCGATGATGGATTGCTCCGGGCACACCACCACGCAGGCCGGCTCGATGCCCACCTCGACTCGATGTACGCAGTAGTTGCACTTCTGGGCCGTGTGCTCAGCCGGGTCGATATATAGCGCGTCGTAGGGGCAGGCCTGCATACACGCCTTGCAGCCGATGCAACGATCGGTGTCGAAGTCGACGATCCCGTCTTCGCGCTGGAAGAGGGCTGTGGTCGGACAGATCTCTACACACGGTGCGTCGGTGCAGTGGTTGCAGCGCATGACCGAGAAGAAACGGGAGGTGTCGGGCCACGTGCCCTTCTCGATGTACTTGACCCAGGTGCGGTTGACGCCGAGCGGAACGTCGTGTTCGGTCTTGCAGGCAACGGTGCAGGCATGACATCCAATGCAAGTGTCCTGGTCTATTACGAACCCGTAACGCACGCTCCCTCATTTCTCTGGGGTCAGGACTCCGGTCGCCAGCCTCCAGTGGCCAGCTTATGGAGAGGTGGGGTGCCCGCAAAGACACAGGGTTGCCGGTCAGGGCGAACTGGCAGCTGTGTCTGGTAGCCACCTGTTTCTAATCGATGCTCAGCGACGGCCGCGAGCGTCGCATAAGCTCGCACATGCGGATCCATGTATGCATCAGAGAGGACGAATGAGCCCCACCATTACCACCGACGACCTCGCCCAGGGCGCGCTGGCCGAGTGAGAGCTCGAGCCCGGTGAGCACACCGACCCCTGCTGGGACATTGCCGCCCGCCAACCGGCTCACCAGAGGCGATGTGATCGCTGGGATAAGTGTCGCCCTCGTTCTCATTCCCCAATCACTCGCCTACGCCGAACTGGCCGGCCTGCCGGCCTATTTCGGCCTTTACGCAGCCGCCATCCCTCCGTTGGCCGCGGCGTTTTTTGCATCCTCACGCTATCTCCAAACCGGACCGGTCGCCATGACGGCCCTGCTCACGTTCGGTGCTCTATCCGCTTTCGCTCAACCGTTTAGCCGGGAGTGGATTGAGCTGGCGGCCCTTCTGGCGCTGATAGTCGGCGGCGCGCGCGTCGCCCTCGGCCTGGTACGGGGCGGTGTTATCGCCTATTTCATGTCGCAGCCGGTGTTGATTGGTTTCACGACCGCCGCCGCCATCCTCATCGTGTCCTCCCAACTCCCGACCGCCCTGGGAGTTGAGGCGGACGGCGAGACGATCCTAAGTCGGCTGTGGTGGACGGCGATTCATCCGGCGGAGTGGGAGGCTGCGGCCATCGTGCTGTCGGTCATGACGGTTGTCCTGGTGGCAGGCGGGCGCCGCCTCCATCGGCTCTTTCCCGGCGTTCTGATTGCTGTGGCGCTTGGGTTGGCCTTCAGCGTGGTATTCGACTACGACGGCCTGCGGGTCGGGGAAGTCGATCTCAACCTCCCCGGCTCCCCTTTGAAGCTGCCCTGGGGTGATTTCTGGGCGCTCCTTATACCGGGATCTGTGATTGCCCTGGTTGGTTTTGCCGAGCCGGCCAGCATTGCTCGGATTTTCGCCGCCCAGGACCGTGAACGATGGAGCCCCAACAAGGAGTTGATCAGCCAGGGGATGGCCAACCTGGCGTCTGGTTTGTCGGGCGGATTTCCGGTCGGAGGATCATTCTCCCGCAGCTCGATCAATCGGCTCGTCGGGGGAGAGACGCGTTGGAGTGGGGCGGTTACCGGCGTGGCCGTCCTCGCGTTCCTGCCACTGGCCGGCGGAATGTCCGATCTCCCCAGAGCGGTGCTCGGCGCCATCGTCATAGCGGCCGTCGCCCGACTCATCGATATCCCGCGCCTGCTCCGATTCTGGAGGTTGTCTCGAGCCCAGGCGGTGGTGGCCTGGACGACATTCGCAGCCACCCTCGTTCTCTCGCCGCGCATCGACGCAGCGGTAGTGATCGGCGTCGGCCTCGGCATCATCGTCCATCTGTGGCGGGAGCTGCGGGCGCCAGTTGGATCGGACTATCGAGACGGCGTGTTGACACTTCATCCAGAGGGAGTGATCTTCTTTGGCTCGTCACCCGACGTTGCCGGAGCAATGCTGGATCTGCTCGCCGAGTATCCCGATGCCCACCGTGTGGAGTTCGATCTGTCGGCGGTGGGCCGCATCGACCTGACTGGAGCGCTGGCGCTCAAGACGCTTGTCGAGGATGTCCGGGCGGCCGGGCTCGAGGCCGAGCTCACTACCGTGCCGCACCATGCTGAGCGGTTGCTCGGGGCCGTGTGGGAGGGCGAGCTGGCAATCCGCCGAGAGCCCACGTGACCTCGGAGGCACGCGGCGTGATCCTGGCGGGCGGGGCCAGCACCCGGATGGGGACCGACAAGGCCATGGTACAAGTGGCCGGTATCCCCATGATCGAGCGGGTCGGGTCGGTCCTCGAACGGGTGGCGGGCGGGGGAGTCATCGTGTCCGGGCGGAGCGGGACCCTCGCCGGCTACGTCTGCGAGCCCGACGCTTACCCAGGTCGAACCGGTCCGCTGGGTGGGATCGCCACCGCCTTGCTGGCACAGCCGATGGATGTGCCCTTGGTGTCGGTCGCCGTCGACCATCCCTTCGTACGTGCCGAGACACTGTCCGGCCTGCTCGAACTCTGTGACGGAGTCACGCCGGTGGTTCCGATTGCCGGTGGTACCCGTCAGGTGACCGTTGCGGTGTACGGGACTGGAATCCTGGAGATAGCTCAGGAGGTATTGGCAGGTGGGGGGTCGGTGCAAATGGTGCTCGATCGCGCTCCGTTTGTAGCCGTGCAAGAGGATGAATGGAGGGGCTGGGGTGAAGACGGCCGTTCGTGGTTCAGCGTTGACACGGAGGAGTCACTCACAGAGGGGCTCATTCAGTATGGGGCCGATCTGGTCTGAGCCGGTGGTCTTGCCACTGGTTGGAGGGGCATCCCGGTAGCGTTGGCGCATGGGACTGCGACAAGATCAGGGCATCGTGCTGCGCGGCTATCCATTCGGTGAAGCCGACAAGGTCATCGTGTTGTTGAGTCCCAATCACGGCAAAATAAGAGCAGTTGCGAAGGGCGTTCGCAAGACCAAGAGTCGCTTTGGTGGGCGACTGGAACCGTTCACGCATGTCGATGTTCTGCTGTATGAGGGTCGCAATCTGGACACGATTACGCAGGTCTCGGTGGTTGCGGCCCATGCACATCTCCGGCTCGACCTCGATCGGGTATTGGCCGCCGGCACGATGGTGGAAGCAATCGACGCAGTTTCCCAAGAGGGCGCCGGGTCTCATCGGCAGTTCCTGTTGCTTCAGCGCGGCCTGCGCGCCTTGGAGACGGGCCCGGTGCATCCCGACCTGGTCTCAGCCTTTCTGTTGAAGTTGGCGGCCGTGGTTGGGGTGGCGCCATCACTCGAGGCTTGTGCTGAGTGTGGCTCGACCGTCGATCTCGTTCGTTTCAGCCTGTCGGCGGGCGGTATGGTGTGCGACCGGTGCAGTCCGGGCCGGGGTGTCCAGCTGAGGGCCGGCCTCACCGCTTACCTGGCGGCCTTGGCCGGGGCTGAGCTCGCCGACCTGCCACCGGCGGGCGAGTTGTCGCGAGACGCGATTGGCCTCACGAGGCGCTTCGTTGAGTACCACCTGGAGCGGCGACTCAAGAGTCTGAGCTTGCTTGATGTTTGATGAGCTCGATCCCGCCAGGATTCCCCGCCATATCGGGATCATCATGGACGGCAACGGTCGCTGGGCAAAGGCCCGCGGCTTCGAACGCACGGTTGGTCATGCTGCAGGTGAGCAGTCGATTTTCGACACCATCGATGATTGTCTCGAGCTCGGCATCGAGTGGCTGACGGTATATGCGTTCTCTACTGAGAACTGGAATCGATCCTCCGATGAGGTCGACTTCCTCATGGCGTTCAACGAAAGCCTGCTCGTCCGCCACCGAGACTCAGTGGCCGAGAAGGGTGTGCGGCTGCACTTCGTCGGCCTGGCCGACGACCCCCGGGTGCCCGAGCGAGTGACCGAGCGGATGGCAGAGAGTGAGCGCCTCTCAGCCGACAACACAAACATACATGTGGTCTTCGCCTTCAACTACGGTGGCCGAGCTGAAATCGCCGACGCCGCCCGCTCGATCGCCGAGGACGTCGCGGCCGGGGCACTCGACCCTGCCAAAGTTGACTCCACCTCGATATCCAACCGGTTGTACCTGCCGGGGATGCCCGACCCCGAGCTCATCATCCGCACGAGCGGAGAGCAGCGGCTGAGTAACTTTCTGCTCTGGCAGTCGGCCTACTCCGAGCTGGTGTTCACACCCGTGTTGTGGCCTGACTTCGATCGCTCGGCCCTCGTCGACTGCCTGCTCGAATACCAGCGGAGAGATCGTCGCTTCGGTGGGGTCGCCTCTGGCGAGGAAGGCTCGGGCTAACAAACAAGCTGGCGTCAAACCGGCTACGACCAGCACGCCGGTTCGGCGACTCGCCGGGCGGCTCATATGCCCCGTCTAGAGGGTGCTCACGGTCACAATGGGCCAATGCCCCGGATTGCTGCCCTGCGTATTGCGCTTGTGGTCGCCCTGGTGGCGAGTGCCTGCACCTCGAGTAGCGAGGAGGCCTCGACCACGGTCGCGTCGACTACGACCCTCACCACTTCGACCGCTCCGACCATCGCCACTCTCCCAGTCTTTCCGGACGATGCAGAGTTAATCGGCACCGATCCGGATGTGATGATCGGGGTGCTCGACAACGGCCTCACCTACTACGTGCGTCGCAACACGCGGCCCGGCACCCGCGCTCAGCTCCGATTGGCGGTGGCGGCCGGCTCGGCGCTCGAAGATGCCGACCAGCGGGGCGTTGCCCATTACCTCGAGCACATGATGTTCAACGGCACGGAGTCTTTCCCTGCCAACGATCTCATACGGGTCTTGGAGCGCTTCGGTGCTGAATTCGGGCCAGACATCAACGCCTATACCAGCCTGGACCAGACCGTGTATGAGCTCGAGGTGCCTACTGACGCCGAGGGAACCCTCGAAACCGCCCTCGATGTCCTATTCGAGTGGTCGTCTCGGGCGACGCTCGATCAGTTTGAGGTAGACGCAGAGCGGGGAGTGCTGCTCGAGGAGTGGCGGCTGCGCAGCCAGAGTTTTTCGGGCCGCTACTTCGATGAGGTTGGCGAGGTGCTCTTGGCCGGGTCACCGTATGCCGGCCATGACCCGCTGGCCGACGAAGCCGAGCTCAATGTGACCAGTGCCGAGACCCTACGCCGCTTCTACGAGGACTGGTATCGACCGGAGCTCATGTCGGTTGTGGCCGTTGGCGACTTCCAAGTAGCGGAGGTAGTGCGCCTTGTCCGGGAACGCTTCGAGGGTCTGGCGAGCCCGGCAAATCCGCGTCCCAGGCCGGCTCTCACGACCGAACCGTTCGGCGAGGCTGCGTTCGTCGTGCTGCCGGATCCTGAATCTCCCAACTCGGTTGTTGAGCTCAACTACCCATTGACAGCGCTCGAGGCGGGGACGGTGGGAACGGCCCGCCAGGAGCTGGCACTCGGCCTGGCGTTCGACATGGTGATCACCCGCCTGGATGAGGACGCTCGTCGTACCGATGCTCCTTTCTTCAATCCGTCGTTTGCCGCCAATCCTTTCGTCGACGGCCAGCGGACACCCGGGTTGGCCGCGTTGGCTGAGCCGACCGATCTGACACCAACTGCTCAGGCCTTGCTCGAGGAAGTACGGCGGACCATCGTGTATGGGTTCGCCGAAGATGAGCTCGCTCGGGCCGTCGCGGACGCTACCGCAGTGGTGGATCTGGACTTCGAAGGGCGCTCGTCGAAGCAGGACTTTCAATACGCCGACGAATACGTTGCCCATTTCCTGACCGGATCGCCGATACCGGCAGCCAGGGAGCGGCGGGACCTCTCTATTCGGTTGCTGGAGGAAATGACCACGGGGCAGGTCGCCGACACCTTTCAGGTGACGATTGAGAGCACTGAACCGCTCGTGATTGTGTACGGCCCGGCATCTGCCGCCCTCGACATCCCCGATGAGACAACCCTCCAACAGGTGGTGTCGGCGGCCGCCACCGCCGAACTGAGCCCCCGACCTGATTCCGGCGTGACTGCCGATCGCCTCATGATCGCACCCGATCCGGTCGACATCGTGTCCCGAACCCAACTCCTCCCGCTCATTCCGACGATCATCGAGCTCGAGAACGGGGTGCGGGTCGCCTATGTCGAGTCGGATATCGCGGCCGACACAGTTTCGATGCAAGCCACCAGCTCCGGCGGCTGGCTGCTGCTTCCATCGGGCGACGCGGTCGAAGCTCAACTACTCGGCAGCGTCGTGAGCGAGAGTGGCGTTGGAGAGTTCGACCAGGTGGCGCTGTCTCGGTTCCTGAGTGGGCAGGTGGTCGAGGTCGTCCCACTGATTGATGAGGCGAGTGAGTTCATGTTCGCGAGTGCCGAAGCCGACGACCTCGAGTTGCTGTTCCAGCTCGTTTACCTGTATTTCACCGAGCCACAGGCCGATGAGCGAGCCCTCGAGTCACTACTCAATGAGATCCGCCCGCTGGCGGTCGATCGGGCGGTCATACCATTCTTGGCGCTGGCCGACCAGCAGCAGCTGAGCCGGTATCGCAATGACGAGCGGTATCTCCCCGTCCCGCCGCTGGCCGACATTGACTCCTTCGACCTCGATCGGGCCTTTGAGGTCTATCGAGAGCGGTACGCCGATGCTTCCGATTTTCTATTCGCGTTCGCCGGCGACTTTGATCCCGAGGAGGTTGAAGAGCTTGCTCGGCGTTATCTCGGCAACCTGCCGGCGTCGGGAACCGAAGAAAACGCCGGCACCGGTCAGCCGACTGCCCCGGATGGCGCAATCGTCGAGATCGTCGACTCGGGGGGCGGTGAGCTCGGGGCTGTGTCTTTCTTGTTTTCACAAGAGATGGCCCTTCCAAACGAGGTCCGTTTGACCGTTCCGGTCTTGG
Source organism: Acidimicrobiia bacterium (assembly GCA_030624805.1). Lineage (GTDB taxonomy): Bacteria > Actinomycetota > Acidimicrobiia > Spongiisociales > SHLN01 > SHLN01. The sequence continues at coordinate 8,449 of JAUXJL010000005.1, read as the reverse complement.
ACTCGGTGCTCAATCAACGGCTTACCGCCTTGCTCCGAGAAGAGCTGGGAGCCACCTACTCGCCTTTCGTTTCGGTGTTCATCCAGGACGAGCCGATCTCGCTCGTTGAGGTCGCCGTGGAAGTGAGTGGTGACCCTGCCGGGCTCGGGCGAATCGCCGATGCGCTCGAGAGCGATGTGGCCGACCTGTCCACCAACGGTCCGACTGACGATGAGTTCGCCATCGCCGTCGAACAGACTGTTCGCAATTACGAGCTCATTGGCCTTCAGTTCTGGCTCGACGTCATGACGGTCTATGGGTTGGACCCAACCCGTGATCCGGCCGAGGTGGCAGACCGGATTCCCGACACGATGTCGCTCACCAGTGAGGATGTGCGGGTTCTGTCGGAGCGCTTGCTTCGACTCGATGACTACATCCGAGTGGACCTCATCCCGACGGGCTAGGCGCAGATCACTGAGGCTCGGGTCCTAACATGCCCCGATGCCAGCCGCCAGCCTTGACACCATCGCCAACCTTGCCAAGAAGCGGGGCTTCGTCTTTCAATCGTCTGAGATCTATGGCGGCCTCCGGTCGGCCTACGACTACGGCCCCCTCGGGGTCGAGCTGCTTCGCAACGTCAAAGACCAGTGGTGGCAATCGATGGTGCGCGAACGAGGCGACATCGTTGGGCTTGACTCGGCGGTTCTGCAAGCCAGGCAGGTATGGGTTGCGTCCGGGCACGAAGCCGAGTTCACCGACCCTCTGGTGGAGTGCACCAACTGCAACAACCGCTTCCGTGTTGACAAGCTCAGTGATAAAAACCAATGCCCGACCTGCGGAAAACGCGACACCTTCACCGAGCCCCGCCAATTCAACCTGCTCTTCACGACCCACATGGGCCCGGTCGAAGACGAGGGCGCCAAGGTATATCTCCGACCCGAGACCGCCCAGGGCATCTTCATCAATTACGAGAATGTTCGCCGCACGTCGCGTCTCAAGCTCCCGTTCGGCATCGCCCAAATCGGCAAGGCGTTCCGCAACGAAATCACCCCAGGCCAGTTCGTCTTCCGCACCAGGGAGTTCGAACAAATGGAGATGGAATTCTTCTGTCATCCGTCCGAGTCGGCAGACTGGTACGACTACTGGCAGCAGGAGAGGCTCGGCTGGTACGTCGACCTCGGCCTCCCTTCTGAAGATGTCAGGCTCCGCGAGCACGATCCCGACGAGCTATCCCACTACTCGGCCGGCACGTCCGACGTTGAGTTCCAGTTCCCGTGGGGCTGGGATGAGCTCGAAGGCATCGCCAACCGAACCGATTTCGATTTGCGCCAGCACACCGAACATAGTGGTGTCGACCTGCGGTACTACGACCAGGAGGCGGATGAGCGCTTTTTTCCACACGTCATCGAGCCGGCCGCCGGCGCCACCCGCACCACCTTCGCCTTCCTGCTGGCCGCCTACGACGAGGAGGAGGTGCGAGGCGAGACTCGAACGGTGCTCAGGTTGGATGCACGGCTGGCGCCCATCAAAGTGGCGGTGCTCCCGCTCTCGAAGAAGGACGACCTGATACCCGACACGGAGGCGGTGGCGGCTGCACTCCGGCCCCGCTGGGCAGTGGAGGTGGATGTCACCCAGGCGATCGGCCGCCGCTACCGCCGCCAGGACGAGATCGGGACTCCCTATTGCGTCACTATCGACTTCGACACGCTTGACGACCGGGCGGTCACTATCAGGGATAGGGACACGATGGCTCAGGACCGTGTGGCAATAGACCGGGTCCCTACCTACCTGGCCGAGCGCCTTCCGGGTTAGGAGCCCAAAACCTCACCCCGCGCTCGGTAGGGACGCGAGCGTCCCGGACCCAGTTCAATCGAGACGCGGCTGAGATCCTTTACCCAAGAAGTAGGCGTCGATTGGGAGCAGCTCACGGTCGGACGGTGCCGATCGGGCCCGCTCGACAGCGGCCAGGTAGCCGTCTGCGGTTCGGTCCCAGGTGTAGCGATCATGGACCCGCTTGTGTCCGGCGGCGGCCAGGGTGGCCCGCTCCGGCCCGAGGGCTCGCTCGAGCCCGGCTGCGATAGCGGCCGGGTCGGCAGGGTCGACCAGCACCCCGTACTCACCTGCTTGGTCACGCATGCTCTCGGAAGGCCCTCCATTGGCGGTAACCACCACCGCCAGCCCGGCGGCAGCGGCTTCGAGGGGAGCCAAACCGAACGGCTCATATAGGGCGGTCAGGCAGAACACGCCCCCCCGTTTGGCAAAGTACCGGTAGGCGGCGGCCAGCTTGGTCTGTCCCTGGATGCCGAATGCCGTCACCATTCCTTCCAGCTGGGAGTCCTCGATGATGCGACGGACCCGCCGGATTTCGTCTTGTTCCATCGGGGTGGCGGCGGTGGCGTCGACGAGCGGCTCCCGGATGGAACCGGTCACAAGCACGAGATTGGCCGATTGTTGGAGGGCGAGACTCGAGGCATAGGCCTCGACCAGCCCAACGATGTTCTTCTTGGGGTCGAGGCGACTCGATGCCACTATCACCGGCAGGCCGGCCCGGCGGCCGGTGGCGGCTTGGATCGTTTCGCCGACCAGCTCGGCGATCTCGAGATCGAAGGGCGACTCTGAGTCTCGATCGAAGGTTTCGAGATTGACGCCAGGAGGGACTACCGCGAAGCGATCGTCGTCCTGGGTGTCGACGGCAGCTGCGTACTGGAGATGGGCATATTGCTCGAAGCGCTCGAGGTTGGTGGAGACCACGTTGACGCCCGAGTGATTTATCGCCAGCCGTTCGGCGGCCAGCCGGGTTCCAAAGTTGTATTGCCGATCGAGGGCAGCCCGGTCGCCGTCGTCACCGATGAGTTTGTCGAGCTTCTGGGCGCCGAGTGAGTGGCCGGTAAAGGTGAACGGGACGCCGGTCTGCTGTCGGAGCAGGACGGCAGCCAGGCCGCCGTCGCCGTAGTGGCCTGTGAAGGCGTCCGGCAGTCTGCTGCCGTAGTAGTCAATGATGTTGGGCACCCAATCGCGTACCACGAACGGCCATAGCTGCTCTTTTGATAGGAAGGCATTGGTGTCCCCGCACACCAGCCGTACGATCCGGACATTCGGAGCGCGTGGGTACTCGGCGGTAGCGCTCGAGAATTCTGGCCACTTCGGGTCGTCAATGAGACGGGTGACGATGTCGACGCGGTGGCCGAGTAGCCCGAGCGCGATGGCTACCTGTTTGACATAGACCAGCTGGCCACCGAAATCGGGATGGGCCGTGAGGTGGCTATCTGTTGGGTCGAAGTTGCCCTGAGGGTTTAGGAACGCCAGATGCATCCGGCGAGTCTACGAATACGCCGGCCGGCGCTCCTTACTCGAGGGTGAACGGCGGATAGGTGTCGGTAAGCCCGAGAAGCCAGGCTCCGGTCCGAGACCCCCATTGAATGACCCCCGCGACGAAGGTGTGGATGCCCTCCGGAAGTGTTCCGGTGAACACGATGATCCAGAAACCAACCCAGGCGGCGAGGAAGCCTGCGACGCCGAGAACCGACAGGATGATGAGGTGGGGGAGCGCCAACAGGAGTTTGATTGGAAAAAGGACCCCGGCCAATCCGAGAAGGCGATTGCGCTCCGGGTTGTCATCTGATTCAGTCCACTCGGCCGGGTAGCCGCTCGGCTCGAGTTCGAAAGGCGGGTATTCATCGACCAGGCTGAACTGCCAGGCGTACGTTCGGGTATTCCAACCGATGGTTCCGGACAGGAAGTTGTGGAGCCCGTCCGGCAGGCGTTTCCCGGTGATCAGCACGAAGATATAACCGAACCATGCACCGAAGGCCGCTCCAATCCACAGGAAGAACAAAATGATTCCATGCGGAATCAGGAGCAGCTGTTTGAAATACCAAAAGACCCCTGCGGCTCCCAGCCACTGATTGCGGGTCCCCTCTGCATAATCAACGTCAAAATTCGCTGGATACGGTTCCATCGATCCTCCAAGAGTTTTCGTCTCTTCGAGCCTAGACCCAATGAATGTCGCCTATCCGGCTTTTGACCGATGCCGGACGAGGGGCACCTACAATCGACTCGTGGCCTTTCAGCGAGAAGATATTGAGCGGGTTCGGGCAGCCACCGACCTTGTCGAACTGGTCGGTGAAGTAACCACAGTCAAGAAGTCCGGCCGCAACGTGATGGCGGTCTGTCCGTTCCATCAGGAAAAGACACCGAGCATGTCGGTGGATGCGGCCCGTGGACTGTTTCATTGCTTCGGATGCGGCGAGAGCGGCGACCTCTTCCGGTTCGTTGAGCAGACCCAGAACCTGAACTTCAGTGAAGCGCTCGAGTTGCTAGCCCGCCGGGCCGGGATTCAGCTCCGAATCGATCCGCAGGCCCAGAAGCGGCGGGGTGAACGGGAGGCGCTGATCGAGGCGGTCGGGGCCGCTATTGAGTTCTATCACCAACGGCTCCGCAAGGCAGACGATGCCGGCGCTGCTCGTAGCTACCTGCGAGGCCGCAACTATGACACCGATATTGTCGATCAGTTCCAAATCGGGTACTCACCGGACGGGTTTACCGCGCTCTACGACCACCTTCGTACCGATCGCAAGATTCCGGACCAGGTGCTGGAAAAGGCCGGTCTGGTGGCCCGCAACCAACGCGGCCGGAGGTACGACCGGTTCCGGGGCCGCGTCATGTTCCCGATCTTCGACCTGCGGGGTGATCCGGTCGGTTTTGGTGCCCGTCTGCTGGAAGGTGAAGGCCCAAAGTACTTGAATAGTCCAGAGACACCGATCTATCACAAGGCAAGATTGCTGTACGGCCTGAACTGGGCCAAATCCGAGATGGTGCGCCAGGGCGTGGCGGTGGTGGTCGAGGGCTACACCGATGTGATCGCCGTCCACCAAGCCGGATTGCCGGCGGTCGCCACCTGCGGTACTGCGTTTGGGGGGGGCCATCTCGATCTTCTGAGGCGATTCACCGAGCGGGTGGTGCTTGCCTTCGACGCCGATGAGGCAGGCACCGGGGCGGCCCTACGCGGTTTCGAGCACTCGGTTCCCGGGGACCTCGACCTCCGGGTGGCGCCTCTGCCCGCCGGCCGGGATCCCGGCGACCTGGCCGAAACCGGTGAGATCGAGCTGCTTCGCTCGGCCGTGTCGGTCGAGTCCTCGGTTCCGCTCCTGCAGTTTCGTCTGGAACAAGAGCTCGGTCAGCATCGGCTGAATGAACCGGAAGCCCGCGGGCGGGCCATTCGAGCCGCCGCCGAGGTCGTGGCTCGTCACCCTGATGCGGTCACCCGGCACGAGTACGCGGTCTTCCTCTCCCGTAAGACCGGCGTCGACCTGCCGGTGATCGAACAGGCCGTTGGGCGGGCTGCCCGAGCTGCCACGAGACAGGCGGATCCATCGCCTCTGCCCGACTATCAGCGGCCCGAATCGGGGCGAAATCGCGCTGAAGAGGAGTACTTGCGGCTCATGTTGGCCAACGACCCTGGATTGGCGGAGGTCAAGGTCCCGGCCGAGGCCTTCTCCGACTCGACCCATCGCCGGGCGTTCGAGCTGCTCGCACCCGTGATCGCCGAGCTGGCCCCCGGGGCGGCCCCCGACCTGGGATCCCTCATCGGCGACGACGGCGGCGAAGTTGCCACCCTTCTGCGCCATATCGCGATGGTCGATCGACCGCTGGCCGGTGCAGCCGACCTTGCCAAGCGCATTGAACTGAGACGCATCGAGGACCGGATCAGATACTTGCAAGCGTTGCTCGCCGCGGCAGGTCCCGAACAAGACCGTTCACAAGAAACCTCAGAGCTATTAAGTTTATTAGAGAGGAAGCAACAGCTTCTCGCCAACGATTGAGGCCCCTCAAATGCCCGAAGCCGAAGAGGACGTTATTGACTTGTTGTTGCGTCGCGGGGGCCAACGCGGCTTTCTGACGATGGGCGAGGTTCAGCAAGAGTTGGAGGATGCCAAGGCACCGGCCGAGTCGTTCGAGCGGGTCTTCGATGTTCTCAAGGCCTCCGAGATCAGGCTCGAAGAGGATGGCCCGGAGGACTGGGACGATCTCCACACCGGGGACGATGCGATCATCGTGTCCGACCCGGTCCGCATGTATTTGCAAGAGATCGGGCGGGTTCCACTGCTGACACCCCAGCAAGAGGTTGAGCTGGCCATGCAAATCGAGAACGGACGCCGGGCCGGAGAAAGTTTGAAGCAGGAGAGCGGTCTCGACGCGGACGAGCAGGCCATCCTTCGCCGAACCGAGAAGAAGGGCTTGCGAGCTTCCGAACATCTCGTTGAGGCCAACCTTCGGCTTGTGGTCTCGATCGCCAAGAAATACGTTGGTCGCGGGATGCCGCTTCTCGACCTGTTCCAGGAGGGCAACCTCGGGCTCATGCGAGCAGCCGAGAAGTTCGATTACCGCAAGGGTTTTCGTTTCTCCACATATGCCACATGGTGGATTCGTCAATCGGTGACTCGGGCACTCGCCGACCAGGGCCGCACCATCCGGGTACCCGTCCACATGGTGGAAACCATCAACAAGCTCATTCACGCCCAACGAGCCCTCATGCAGGATCTCGGGCGCGAACCGACCATTCCAGAAATCGCGGCTGATTTGGAAGTCGAGCCCGAACGGATCACCGAGCTGCGGCGGATCGCGCAAGACCCCGTGTCGCTCGAAAGCCCACTCGGGACCGAGGAGGACTCAACGTTGGGTGACTTCGTTGAGGATCGGGAAGCCGACGTACCGGTGGAGGTCGCCTCCTTCAAGCTTCTGCAGGAGTACATCGCGCTGGCTCTCGAGGAGCTCAACGAGAGGGAACGCCACGTGCTCGTCATGCGGTTCGGCCTCAAAGACGGCAAGGTCCGCACACTCGAAGAGGTGGGTTCCTACTTTGGAGTCACCCGAGAACGAGTTCGCCAGCTCGAGACGAAGGCTCTCGCCAAGCTCCGGATGCCGGCCCGTAATAGGGAGCTACAGGGCTTCCTGGATTCCTGACCGGTCGCGGGCGCTCATTAAGCCGGTACAATCCAGGTTTCGTCGAACAAGGACCGCGCATGGGATTCAAATCAGGTTTGGTTGTTGGTTTGGGGGTCGGCTACGTGCTGGGAGCCAAAGCCGGGCGCGAGCGCTACGAACAGATGGTTACAACCGTCAGCGACGTAGCTGATCGGCCGCAGGTACAAGACCTCGTCGCCAAAGGTAAGGGGCTCATGGATCAAGCCAACAAGGCGATCCGCGACTGATCCCTCAGTTGCAGTCACATGGGTTGTTCCCGCACTCGGGGCACCCGTGTATATGGAGGCGGGTTGCCTCCTCGAGGTTGACTTCGAGCCCGATCGCGACAGATGTAAGGTCCACCATGATGTCGGCCAACACCCGCGCCTGTTCCTCGAGGTCGTCTCCATCGAGCGCAGCCGGCAGTCTTTGCACGCCGCCGGCCAGCGATTGGATGCTGCCGTCGACGCCGCGACGGACGTCACGATCGGCGTATAGGCGGGCGACGAGATCCTGGAGTTGTAGCAATGTCATGGGGTCGTAACGCTGCCCCGGTCGGTGGCAAGATGCTAACTATCGGGCAAGCGACAGTGTGGTCGGGTCCGCCATTGTCGTCAGGTGTGGCGGCGCCGCTGACCTTTTCGTTCCGTAGCTGGGAGAAAACAACCAATAGCAGCCGAGTGCTACCCTTTCGCCGTTCCATCCGGGGTAGCTCAATCGGCAGAGCGACGGGCTGTTAACCCGCAGGTTGCGAGTTCGAGTCTCGCCCCCGGAGCCGAAAAAAGCCCGTCATTGCTGGGTTCTACCCGGTTGCCTCCTGAAACCCGTCCCGAGAACTCAACAAAAACTCAACATGAGAGTCGAGAGCCGCCCGCCTGGCGCGCTGCATTCCGACGCCGATCATCGTCGAGGATCCAGGCATATCGTTCGGTCGCTTGGATGGTGCTGCGGCCGAGTTGTTCCTTCACGTAGTTCAAATCCCGTGTGGCTTGGAGCATCAATCCCGCTGCCACGTGGCGAAGGTCGTGCGGGGTCAGGCCCGCCAATGCCTTATCGGTCGCAGATGCCTTTACAACAGCCGGATCCCAGTGGTTGCGAAAGTTACGGTACCGCAACGTCATCCCTAGGGGCGAGGTGAATACCAGGGCTTCATCTTCCGGCCCGACCGACTGGTCCAGGTGGCCGGCAAGAACCGAGACAAGAAATTCTGGCATGTCCACGTCCCGAGCCTGGTCACTTTTAGGGGTACCCCAAGACAACCGCCCCGCCACTTCGGTGACTGCCTCTGAGATGCGAAGCTGGCCACGATCCAGGTCAACGGCCTTACGACGCAAGGCTGCGGCCTCCGAGAATCGCAACCCGCTGTAGGCGAGCGTAAGGATGAGCGGTCGCCACTTCATGTCGAACGGTTCCACAACCGCAGCCACCTGCTCATGAGTAAGGGCGATCCGTTTCTTGTCTTTGCTCTTCCTAGGGATTTGCACAGAGGGTGAACGTGCGGGATTCT
>JAUXJL010000143.1 GCA_030624805.1 Acidimicrobiia bacterium | reverse complement strand
TACGACGTCCTGGTGGCGACCACCATCATCGAATCCGGATTGGATCTACCGATGGTGAACACGCTCGTCGTGGAACGAGCCGATTTGCTCGGCCTCGCCCAGCTCTATCAGCTGAGAGGAAGGGTGGGGCGCTCGAGCCAGCGGGCCTACGCCTACTTATTCCATCCACCCGAGGAGCGTCTCACCGATATCGCCTATCGACGGCTGGAAGCTGTGGGCGAGCACACCGACCTCGGGTCGGGTTTTGAATTGGCAATGCGCGACCTTGAAATTCGCGGGGCGGGGAGCATGCTCGGAGAAGTGCAGTCCGGGCACATTGCTGCGGTCGGCTTCGATCTCTACACCGAGCTCGTAGCTGAGGCTGTCGATGAGTTGCGGGGGACGCGCCCTGCTGCTGATGACATCAAAGAAGTGCGGATCGACCTCGATATAACCGCCCACCTGCCTGAAGACTACGTTCCAGACCAGATGGCCCGACTCGAGGCATACCGAAGGTTGGCGGCTGCAATCTCCCAGGATGAGGTTGGGGACGTCGGCGCCGAATGGCGAGATCGCTATGGACCGCTTCCCCCCGAGGCCGAGGTGCTGCTCGACGTTGCTCGGCTCCGGGTCGAAGCCCAGCGGGCCGGATTGGAGGACCTCGTCAAGATGCGAAGAGAGGTCAAACTCTCGCCGGTGACGTTGTCGAGTTCTCAGGAGGTGCGCCTGAGGCGCCTCGCCAAGGGCGCCGTCATCCGCGGCCACGTAGTGTTCATACCGGCCCCCGCCGACTTGCCGGGCGGGCTCATCGAATTCCTTAGGGCGATGTGGCCGGATCTGAGTGAAGACGCATGAAAAAGACCCTGACCCTCGCCATCATTGGTCTAGCGCTCTCCGGATGTGCTGGCAGCAGCCACGTGCTCACTGTCGACGGTGTTGCGTTCGACTTCGACGACATACCCATTTCGACCGAAGAGCCCTCGATCGGACTGGACATATTCCGAAATACGCTCAATTGGGTAGTCGCCAATCAGGTATTGACCGCCGCGGCGGGGGAGGAGTTTGGGATTGCCCTGTCCGAGCAGACGGTACTGGCGGCGGCCCAGGCCGGTTTAGGGGCGCAGGATTCGTCGGACCCAAGAGCTAATCTCGATTTCTTCCGTATCCAGGCCAGGGTCGGGCCTCAGGGGGCCCTGTGGGGAGAGCTCGCGCCATTACTCGCCGACGACCTTCCGCCTATCGAGTGGGCTCGTAGTCAGCTGCGCGAAGCCGATGTGGAGGTGGCATCCAGGTATGGGGAGTGGCGGGTAACCCCGGAACCGGGTGTCTACGGACCGTGATCACCATCGTGGGGCTCGGTCCCGCCGGCCTGGACCAGATGACTCGCGGTGCGTGGGCGGCAATCGAGAAAGCGCCGCGGGTGATCGTTCGCACGCTGCAGCATCCTGCTGCGGCTGAGCTCGCCCGACACCGCGAGCTCGAGACCTGCGACGACCTCTACGAGGCCGCGTCGGATTTTGCCGAGGTCTACGGTCAGATCGCAGCGAGGGTGCTCGAGGCTGCTCAAGAGGGTCCCGTCGTCTACGCAGTGCCCGGTCATCCCTCCTTTGCGGAGCAGGCGGTTGGCCTCGTTCGAAAGGAAGCTGCGGCAGCCGAGCTGTCAGTTGAGGTCATCGGTGCACCGTCGTTTCTCGATGCGAGACTGTCGGGACTTGGCGTCGATCCGTTCGACGGTGGTCTCCAGCTGCTGGATGCCAGACGACTCCCGAGACCTCTGCTGCTCGCATCGCCGACGATATTCGCACAAGTAGACACCGGGTTGGTTGCCGGTGAACTGAAGGGGCGACTACTCGAGGTGCTGGAACCCAACCACGTACTGGTTGTGGTCCACGACGCCGGCCTCGCCGGTGAGCAATTTGTCGAGTTGGCGCTGTCAGATCTGGATTCCGCTCCGGTCAACGCTCGGACGTCCGTCTACCTCGACCCCGGATCTGTTGGCCTGCCCGGACTGCTGGCGATAACCCAGCAGCTTCGACGTGATTGTCCGTGGGACGCCAAGCAAACCCATCACAGCCTGGCTCGCCATCTCATTGAGGAGGCCTACGAGCTGATGGAGGCGGTTGGGAAGCTCCCGGCTTCGGCTCCCGCCGGCGACCCCGACCTTCCCGCATATCTCGAAGTGGAAGAGGAGTTGGGAGATGTGTTGCTGCAAGTGATCTTCCATTCGATGTTGGCGGAAGAGGCCGGCGTCTTTGATATCGAGTCGGTGGCAGAGCATCACCGGCGCAAACTCGTGTCTCGCCATCCCCACGTGTTTGGTGTAGATGGGGGCTTGCCAATCAAAGTGGAGGGGGCGCCGGAGGTAAGCCGGAACTGGGAGAGGATCAAACAGGAGGAAAAGCGGCGTGACTCGCTCATGGATGATGTGCCGGTCGCCATGCCGGCGCTGGCCCGAGCGGCCAAGCTGCAGCGCCGGGCCTCGTCTGTTGGATTCGATTGGGACAAACCGACTGAAGTCCTCACCGTTCTCAGAGCAGAGCTCGGCGAGTTGACGAACGCTCTCGGCGATAGTGACGCAGTTGAGCATGAGCTCGGCGACGTGCTGTTCAGCATTGTGAACCTCGCCAGGCACCTGCACATCGACCCCGAGATGTCGCTCCGTCAAGCGGTCGATCGATTCTCTGAGCGGTTCCGGCACATGGAGTCATCAGGGGATCTGCAGGCCCTCTCCGTGGACGAGCTGAATCTGTTGTGGGAGAGGGCCAAGCGGCCAGAGGACTAGTCACCTCCTGCGGCCGAAATACTCCCCTCTACCGATTGGCTGTGTGGCCGAGTAATGGAGCATGGAAACTACCGCCACCATTCTCGTGATTGAAGACTCACCAGTCGTCCAGCATCTGCTGCGGGCCACGCTTGCCCCATTGGGAGTTGAGCTGCTGATGGCCGATGATGGCGAATCAGGGCTCGAGTTGGCCCGCTTCCATGTGCCCGACCTGATTACGCTCGACATTGGGCTTCCTCGAATTGACGGATGGCAAGTGCTAACTGAGCTCAGAGGTGATGCGGAGACCGCAGGCATCGGGGTGATTGTCCTCACAGCTCATGCTCAGAAATCGATGGAGCGGGCGGCTTTCGACCGTGGTGCCGACTGGTTCATGGTCAAACCGTTTCGCCCGGCCGAATTGCGTCACCAAGTCGGATCGATGCTTGCTCCTCTCCAGTCGGGTATCGCAGTCGGCTACTAGCCATCCCACCGGGTCGACGACTGATAGTCAGCTCTAATTCGCGAAAATCATCATTAACTTCGCGAGCCGACGTGCCAAACTAGGCTCGTCTTCAGGCGCCGGGCGGCGTCGGGGTGCCACTGAAGCGAATGGATGCAAGACCGGTGCACAAGGAGACTGTGTGAGCGACACCACCATCGCGGCAGTGTGGGCCCGAGAGATCCTCGATTCACGTGCCAACCCGACTCTCGAAGCTGAGGTGCATCTCTCCGACGGCAGTTTCGGGCGAGCCGCGGTGCCGTCGGGAGCCTCAACCGGAAGCATGGAGGCCGTTGAGCTCCGTGACGGCGGCGATCGGTATCTGGGCAAGGGCGTCACACGGGCCGTGACCAATGTCATCGAGACCATTGGCCCGGCGGTTGTCGGTCTCGACGCTACCGCCCAGGAAGCCGTCGATCAGAGAATGATCGATCTCGACGCCACTCCCAACAAGGCGGGGCTCGGCGCCAATGCCATCTTGGGTGTTTCGCTCGCGTGCGCTCGTGCCGTCGCAGCCTCGCTCGATGTCCCCCTGTTCAAATACCTGGGCGGCCCCGCCGGCCGGTTGCTTCCGGTACCACTCCTCAACGTGCTCAACGGTGGAGCTCATGCCGCCAACTCGGTCGATATCCAGGAGTTCATGCTCGTGCCGGCCGGCGCACCCACTTTCTCGGAGGCGCTCCGATGGGGGGTTGAGATTTATCACACCCTCAAGGGCGTGCTCGCCGACCGTGGCTTGGCGACCAACGTTGGTGATGAGGGCGGGTTTGCGCCCAATCTGGCGACCAATCGCGAGGCGCTCGAACTTCTCACCGAGGCCATCGAGAAGGCGGGATATCGTCCGGGCGATGACGTATCGCTGGCGCTGGACGTTGCGGCCAATGAGCTGTTCGCCGACGGCACCTACACCCTCGAAGGTGAGGCCCGGGCGCTCAGCACCGCCGAGATGGTCGACTACCTCGGTGAGTTGGCAGGCGCCTTCCCGCTGGTCTCCATTGAAGATGGGCTTGACGAAAGCGACTGGGACGGTTGGAAGCTCCTCACGGAGCGTTACGGCTCCCGCCTTCAGATTGTTGGAGATGACCTCTTTGTGACCAACGAGGAGATTCTCAAGCGCGGAATTGCCCAACGAGCCGCCAACGCCATTCTCATCAAGGTCAACCAGATCGGTTCCCTCTCCGAGACCCTCCACACCATGTCGAGGGCCGACTCGGCTGGCTTCAACCGTGTGGTTAGTCATCGTTCGGGCGAGACGGAGGACTCTTTCATCAGCCATCTCGTAGTGGCGACCAACGCCGGACAGATCAAGACCGGTGCACCTGCCCGCAGCGATCGCGCCGCCAAGTACAACCAGCTGCTCCGCATCGAAGAACGGCTCGGGGACCAGGCGCGGTTTGCGGGTTGGGCGGCCTATCGATGACCCGGCGCAGGATCCCCATGTTGGCGACAACCCTGGTGTTCTTCCTGGCAGTGATGCTGGTCGGGCTCGTGCCCTTCAGACAGATCCTGACCCAACGTCAGGCTGTGTCCGGTGCTGAGGATCGGCTCGTGGCCCTCGAACGAGCCAACGCTCAGCTCGAGGAAGAGGTGGCTGCGCTCGAGACGCCCGTCGAGATAGAGCGCCGTGCTCGAGAGGATTTCGGGCTCGTCCGTCCAGGGGAGATCGCCTACATTGTGATCCCCGATGATCCGATCGCGCCCGTTGAGCCAGAGGCTTCTGAGCGAGAGGGGAGCTGGTTCGACGCCATCGTCGACTTCTTCACCGGCCGAGACGGCGGGTGAACGACCAATCAGTCGTCGCTATCCAGATCGATCGCCCCCTCCGAGCCGAGGTTGAGGTGGTGGTCCGTTGTCACCTGGCCCTACCCGTGGTGGTATCGGTGCCTCCCATCCTTGAGGACGGGACGCCGTTCCCGACCCGTTATTGGCTGTCATGCCCGCTGGCAGCCAGGCGAGTTGCTCGCCTCGAGTCGGCAGGTGGCATTGCCCGCCTCGAGGCATTCGTTGCTTCCAGCTCCGAACTGCGGGACGAAATGGCCAGGGCCAATGCCGCCTACGCCACCGAGCGAGACGCGGCCCTTCCAATCGGGGTCGACCCCGCCCCAACCGGAGGGGTCGGCGGCAACGAAGGGGAAGGCCTGAAGTGCTTGCACGCTCACTATGCACATTCGGCCGCCGCGAGTGCCAACCCGGTGGGAGCCATCGTCGCTCCCTTTGTTGAGCCGCTCGACTGTGCCATGCCGTGCGTGCGGGAGGTGAACTCTCAGGTTGAGCGCAACCCGGAGTGGAGCGAACCGCCATGAAAGTTGGTGCCATCGATATCGGCACGAACTCGATGCGGCTGCTCACGGCCGAGGTGAAGGACGGCCAGGTCGATTGGCTCGATCGTCGCACAACCGTCACCGGGCTCGGCACCGGAGTCGATCTGACCGGTCGCCTGGACGACGCAGCGGTGGACCGAACTATCGATGTTTTGACGAAGTACGGGACCGCCCTCGGGGAGTCCGGGGTCTCTGTGGTCCGGGCGATCGCCACATCGGCCACCCGCGACGCGACCAATCGAGACGAGTTTCTCGATCGAGCCGAGGCAGCCCTCGGCGTGCGGCCGGACGTAATCACGGGGGCTGAGGAGGCGGCCTTGGCCTTCGCGGGAGCTACCCGGGCCGCTCCGGGCAGTCCGCCGTATGTGGTGATCGATATTG
>JAUXJL010000040.1 GCA_030624805.1 Acidimicrobiia bacterium | reverse complement strand
GTCACTCAACACACCCGATATGACTTCGATCCCGGCCTCTCGTAGTCGTTCGATTCCGTCGCCTACCAGGCGGGAGTCTGGGTCGTGCGCGCCGATTACTACCCGGTCGACACCCGAATCGAGGATTGCGGCAACGCACGGTGGAGTTCGACCCTGATGGTCACACGGTTCGAGCGTTACGACCAGCGTTGCGCCGCGGGCGGCTGGGCCGGCCTCCTCGAGGGCCTGGCGCTCGGCGTGGGGCTCCCCAGCTCGCCGATGGACGCCGGACCCGATGATGGTGCCGACTCGATCGACGACCACCGCCCCTACTCGAGGGTTTGGATGCGGGTTTTCGACCGCGGCGGCAGCGAGGGCATTCCGCATGTGTTCGGCGTAGTCGGCCACGGCACTCCATACAGTCGTCGTCAAGGGAGTCCGCGCTTACGCAGAAGCAGACCCTCCTTCTTCCATCCGGACTGTCACCGTCGGCCCCGGAGTTCCACCGAGTCCACCCTTGCGGGGTCGCGGGCTTTCACCGCCGGTCGGGAATTGCACCCTGCCCTGAAGAAGAGCTACGACAAGTGTATCGCGATGGCCAGAGGAGTCTTGTGACAACTAGTTCGGTGGGACTTCCACACCTACCTCGACCGATCAAACATCCCCCACGTGACACCCCGAACACGACCGGCCGGCCTGGCGATGACGGGGATCGCGGGGAGGGTGCCCGAGGAGGCGCCACCCAGCGGACTGAAGCCGTCGCTATCCCGTCGTTCCATAGACAAGGTCAGAAAGGGACTGCTGCGGTAGCAGCCAACGATCGATCGGCCCCGGAGCCCGTCGGCGACTGTTCGTTAGGTGTTCCGGCGGTCGATTTCGTAGACGGAGCCGGGCTGGCGTTTGGCGTATTCCTTCATCTCGGATGCTACGGCCGAGGCTTCCCACTGATTCGTTATATCGCGGTCACGCGAACTGACCACGCCGAGGGAAATCGAGGTGTGTGGGAAGGCATGGCGTTCCCCCCGCCGATCGGTGACTTCGATGTAACCTCGCAGCACATCTCCGGTGTCGTAAAAGTCGAGGATGCCCTCATCGAATGTACGGATGAGTGTCTTGCAGAAGTCTTCGACCTTGTCGGGATCCACGATGGCAACGAAGTCGTCTCCCCCGACGTGACCGACGAACGCTTCGGGATCCTCGAGACTGGCCATCGATTCGAGCATGACATGCGCGGTGAACTTGATAACACCGTCACCACGCATGAACCCGTAGTGATCGTTGAATGCTTTGAAGTTGTCCAGGTCGGCATGGACGAGTGCGTAGGCATCCCCTGCCTCGGTGCGCCGCTCCAGCTCCTGGGTTATCCGGAAGTTTCCGGGCAGCCCCGTGAGCGGCGAGAGGTCGCGCATGGCCTTGGCCCGCTGGAGCACGGTGCGAACCCGCACCATGAGCTCGTCCAGCTCAAAGGGTTTGGAAATGTAGTCGTCGGCGCCCAGTTCCAGGCCACGGATCCGGTCCTGAGGCAGGGCCTTGGCCGTTAACACGATGACGGGCACATTGGCGCTGGTCGGGTGAGCGCGCATCCGACGGAGCACGGCGAGCCCGTCCATCTCCGGCATCATGATGTCGAGGATGACAAGATCGGGCGCCTGGGCGGTAATTGCCGCCAGGGCGGCTTTTCCATCGATAGCCGAAGACACCTCGTAACCCTCGAGTTGCAGGTTGACCGATACGAATTGAACAATGTCTGGATCATCATCGGCGATGAAGATATGTTCGCTCATACTCAATCCTCTAAGGCGGCTCGAAGTTCCGCCACTGCAGCGACGGGATTGGGCTGCCCGAAAATGGCGGTCCCGGCGACAAAAATGTCGGCGCCGGCGGCTCTCGCCTGCCTGCCAGTCTCGGGGGTAATCCCCCCGTCGATCTGTATATCGGCGGCCATTCCCTCCGAATCAATCATTTCCCGAGCTCGTTCGACCTTTTCCAGCACCTCGGGAATGAACGCCTGTCCTCCAAAACCTGGGAATACCGACATGATGAGGAGATTGTCGACCAGATGCAAAAAGGGTTCGACCGCAACAAACGGTGTGGGTGGGTTGAGGGTCAGCCCGAACTCGAGACCGTTCGCGCGAGCCTGCTCAGCGATCCTGGTCGGGTCGGGAGCCACCTCTATGTGCACCGTGACCATCTCACACCCGGCCGCTTTGAAATGGGGAAAGAAGAAGGCCGGGTTGCTCATCATCAAGTGGGTGTCAAAGAACAACTTCGTAGTAGGCCGTAGATCCTCTATCACGCTGAGACCAAAGGAGATATTGGGAACGAAGTGACCGTCCATGACATCGACGTGGAGGCCGTCAACCGCCTCCTCGACCTGTCCGACATCGTCGGCCAAGCGAGAGAAATCGGCCGCCAGCAACGATGGAAAAATTCTCGCTTCCATGGAAAAAGCCTACCGGCGACCGGACAATGCGGATGTAATCAGGGCCGGACCAGGCTGATGAACATCCCGTCGGTCCTGGAGAGGTGAGGCCCGAGCAGCCAGCCGTTCCCTGCCGCCCGGCCGGGAAGGTCCGCGGGAGGCTCGGCTCGACGAGCCGCTACGACGTCAACGGTTTCCTCTCTGAACACGGTGCAGACTGAGTAAACGACCACTCCGTCAGGCTTGACCAGCTCGAGGGCGGCGTCGAGTAGCTGGTTCTGAAGCTCGGCAGATTCGCGTGGGCTTTCTGGCCTCAGCCGGTGCCGAATCTCGGGCCGGCGCCGGAGCGTTCCCAGTCCGGTACAGGGGGCGTCGAGCAGCACACGATCGAACGTGGCCGGGGCGAACGGTACCCGGCGTCCGTCGGCGACCAGCCACGGAACGCCGACCCCGAGTCGGTTGAATCGCCGCCGAGCCGACATGACCCGACCGGGGTGGCTGTCACTCGCCACCACCCACCCCTCCTTCCCAAGCTCGTCATAGAGGTGGAGAGTTTTGCCGCCCGGAGCGGCTGCCAAGTCCAGCACCACCATGCCCGGTGAGACATCTGCTGCAATACCGACGGCAACCGAGGACGGATCCATTGGTATCAGGCCGGTTACATCGCGATCGGCTTCCACTGCTCCCTCGATACCGGGAATGGCGATGGCCTCCACCGGATTGGCGCCGGGGCGAACACGAGCGGTCCGTTTGGCGGGCTCTAGCGAGGCACGCAGGAAGGCGCTGGCATCGTCCTCACCCCAGGTGGCGACGAGGCGTTCATAGATCCAGGGTTTCACCCCCAGCTCGAGAGAAGCCCCCTCCGCCCCTTCCGGGAGCGCCTCCTTGATGCTCTGGGCGTTCCGCAGCACCGCATTGACAAATCCGCCGGCTGGTTTGCCGAAGCCGGCCGTGGCGGCCTTCACCGCTTCGTTGACGGCTGCGTGGGGAGCGCCGTCGCCGAATCGCAACTCCCACGTGCCTATCCGAAGCAGGTCGAGCACACCTGGGTCGATTTGACTCAGCGGCCTCGTCGAGGCTCGTTCAATGAGTCGATCCACCCGCAACAGGTAACGCAGCGTCCCGTACACAAGACGACGGATCAATTTGGAGTCGGGCTCGTCACTGAGATCCCGGAGCAACACATTGGAATAGGCACCCGATCGGAGCACGCGGCCCAGAGCCAAGGCAGCCTCAACTCGAGGGGGCCGGGTCACTCCCAGCAGAGGGCTCCCCGTTGACCGCGTGCCCACACATCCCCGGCCATCCGCCCCTTGCCTGCCTGCTGCACTTCGACGAGTTCCAGATCACCATCGGCGGTCTTGAGAACGGGATGACCATCACCGACAACTATCTTTCCGGGCGGGCCCGTCGCCTCCCTCCGTGGTGTTGCCTTCCACACTTTGAGCCGATCTCCATCTACCACGCCCCACGCTCCCGGCTTGGGGTTGAAAGCTCGGACCATGCGGTCACATGCCTCCGCCGACATGGCTCGGGGGTCGAGATGAGCTTCCACTGATGTGACCTTGGCGGCATGGCTAACCCCTTCCGCGGGTTGGGGCGTGAGCTCTATTGTGCCATCGAGGATTGAAGGCACGGTCTCCTCGAGAAGTGCTCCGCCCATCCTCGCCAGCCGATCGGTGAGGGTTCCCGCAGTATCGGTTGGGTCGATGTCGACAGCAGCTCGCGCCATGAGGGGCCCGGTGTCCATACCGGCATCAAGTTGGATGATGTCAACGCCGGTTGCCGCATCACCGGCGAGGACTGCTCGAGCCACCGGGGCAGCTCCTCGCCACCTCGGTAGGCGAGAAAAGTGAACATTGACGAAGCCGCATCGAGTTGCGGACAGCATGTCGGCTGGCAGCAATTGGCCATATGCCACCACCACCGCCAGATCTATCCCCGCCAGCAGCCCGATCACCTCTTGTGCCCGGTTGGGCTGTGCGACCGTCAGGTCCCAGCCTGCGGCAGCCTCTTTGATGGCCGGAGGTTGTGGTGTGCCCGACCGGCCACGAGGCCTGTCGGGCCGGGTCACCACCAGCTCCACCATCGAGATAGATCTAAGGGCCGCCAGACTCGGTATCGCCGCCGACGGTGTCCCAAAGAAGGCGGTTCGCGCCGTCACTCGGGTCGGGCGAGTCCGAGGGACTCACGGCGCAGCTCCCGCAACGCCTCTTTTCTCTCGGCTTTTGCAAGGCGCTCCAGTAAGAGCACCCCGTTCAAGTGATCGAACTCATGTTGGAGCATGCGGCCGATGAGCTCGTCGCCCTCCATCTCGAGTGGGCTTCCCGTGGAGTCCACCCCGGTCAGTCGGGCATATCCCGCCCGTGTGATCGGCCAGAAACGCTCAGGGACCGAGAGACAACCTTCATCGAACTCCCATTCCCCGGAGGTTTCGACAAGCTCGGGGTTGATGAGGTGGCCGGGGCCCTCCCCAACGTCGAAGACGAACAAACGCTTGGCCACGCCGATCTGTGGCGCGGCTAGGCCAATGCCGGGAGCTGCGTACATGGTTTCAAGCATGTCATCGATGAGTCGCCCGAGGTCCTCATCGAAGCCCACGACCGGCTCTGCGACGGTGTTGAGCACCGCATCGCCAAACGTTCTAATCGGGAACACTGCCATAACGGACTAGCGTACCGTGGCCTACAACTCGAGCGGATCGACGTCGACGCGGACCCTGATCCCTGAATCCCGCCACGACTGCACCAGTCGCCGTAATCCGATCCTCACCCGGCCAAGGTCACTTCCTTGGACCAGCCATCGGACACGACCCCTCCGCTCCGCCGGGCCGAACACTTCGGCCGACTCCACCGCCACGGTACGGATGTCTGCGTCGGCGCTCCCGGCGCGGTCGAGCTCTATCACCAGGACTTCTCCGACCGGTGGCAAACGCGTCAAGGCACGCTCGGCCACGGTCTCCTGGAGATATTTCAGAGGGTCGCCGTGACGAAGCGCGCCGATTACTGGATCGTTCGGCAGCCCGGTCTGAATCATGCAACGGCGTCCGGCTCCTGAGCCGACGGTCTCAGCCACTCTCGCCAAAGTCCGGAGCGCGTCCTCGCCTGCCCGGTAGTTTGGGGCATGAATTAGCCCGTCGGCGTCCACCACAACCGACAGGTCGGTCCCGGATACTCCAGGCAAATCGCGTTCGGTGCCAACCCAGACCGGTGCACCTGATCCCACTTCGCCGACCGGCAAAACCCGGCCGAGTGCCTCGGCGATTCGTTCAACCCCGGCCCCGAGCGGCTCGAACCCAGCACCCCCGCACTGACGGCACGGACCGAGGTCCGCCCCGCATCGGGAACACTCCGGCGACCGATCGGCTCGAGCGTCACAGGTTTGGCAGACGCGCACCAGCCGGCATATGGCGCACCGGAAGGCAGGGGCGTAGCCCCTCCGATGAGTAAAGACGAACGTCCGACCACCCCGTTCGTGAACGGCCCGGATCGCGGCCATCGTCGGCGTCCCAAGAAATCCGCCGGCCGGTGGTTCTTCGTTTCGGTCTACTACCTCGACCAGTGGCCAGCTTCGGGTCCCGTGCCTCCGCACAACCGGGATGCCGGCTGCCACCGTCTCGGTGCTCGGTGCCGAACCGAACAACGCCAACCCGAAACGTTCGACTGCCGCCCGCCTTCGAAGTACCTCACGGGCGTGGAACGTCGGCGAGCTCTTGTCCTTCATTCCTTTCCGGCCCTCACCGACAATGATCGCCAGACCGAGATCGGCGATCGGCCAAAACGCAATCTCACGCGTGCCGACGAGCAAATGTCCGCCATGTTTCGTAGCCCGACTCCAGGTGGCGGTGACGCTCCTGGCGTCCTGGGCGGAGTAGGCGTGTAATACCCGGCCGGGAATGAGTCCGGCGAGCCGGCCGGCCATCTCGTTTGTCTCGGCCACCGTCGGCATGACCAATGCCACCGACCGACCGGCCGACAACACAGGAGCGGCCAGGCCGGCCGCCGGCTCATCCCACGGCTTACGGCCCAACAGGAAGCGGGCCCTCGCATGGGTATGGTCGGCGACCCGACTCGAGAGTTCTGGCAACGGAGATGCACCGAGGTGAGGGACTTTGGGCAGTTGCTTGCTGCGAGGCGAACCCGGCAGATTGGGAGGCGCGGCCTTGCCGAGAACCACCGCCAGCGGGGCGACATAGTGGACGGCCAGCCCCCGCAGCGACTCGAGGAACCGCTCGTCGAACACCGGGGTCTTCGAGGAGACGCGGATGAGGGGCTTGAGCCCCGACGTGCCCCCGATTCGCAGGCCGGTCACATATCCACGCACTCGCCGCCCCCCGAGCGGTACCCGGACAATCGACCCAACCGAGACCGACATGTCCTCGGGGATCGCATAACTAAAGCCATCATCAACCGCGAAGGTCGGGACCGCCGGGACGACCTGGGCAATCGTCGGCTCCGAATCACTCATTGGTCATCGCCGGGCGACGAGTAGTCAGTCAAGCCCGGAACGCTGCTTGGACAGTAGGTCCAACAGCCGGGCCGCTACTTCCTGCTTGGACATGAGAGGCCACGGGTCAACCGAGCCGTCCGCCATGATGACTGTGACCTGGTTGGTGGTTGAGCCGAAGCCAGAGCCGTCCGCCAGGACGTCGTTGGCGACTAGTAGATCGACACCTTTCGCCCTTGCCTTGTCTACCGCCCGATCCAGCGTCCCCGTCTCGGCTGCAAAACCGACCACCGCGGCCCCCGCGTTCCGTTCAACCACCCCCGCCAACACATCGGGAGTCGGCTCTAGCTCGATAACCGGCGGTCCATCGGACCGGGACAGTTTGATCGAATGTGTATGTGCCGGCCGGAAATCGGCAACGGCGGCCGCCATAACAATGACGTCTTGATTGGCCACTCGAGACCACACAGCCTCGGCCATCTCCTGGGCCGTCTCGACTGAAACAATCTCCGCCTCGAAGTCGGGCGGCGACGCTGTGGTGACCAACGTAACGGTGGCGCCCCGGGCGGCTGCCTCTCTTGCAATGGCGTTGCCCATCTTGCCTGAGGACCGATTACCGAGATACCGGACCGGGTCGATTGGTTCGCGTGTTCCGCCGGCTGTCACAAGCACCCTCCAGCCGGTGAGGTCAGCCATGCTCGAGGAGCTTCTCCACCACCGCGACTATGGCTTCGGGTTCGGCCATTCGGCCGGGGCCAAGATCGCCACCCGCCAGCTCACCTGAATCCGGGCCGACAATCTCATGGCCGTCATCACGAAGTACCGCGACATTACGCTGAGTTGCCGGGTGCTCCCACATCTCGGTATGCATTGCCGGAGCAATTATCAGCGGGGCGCGGGTGGCCAGCAGAGTGTTGGTCAACAAGTCGGAAGCCAGACCGTTGGCGAGTCTTCCGATCAGGTTGGTGGTTGCGGGCGCCACCACCACGAGCTCAGCCCACCGAGCCAAGTCGGTGTGCGGCGAGACACTTGTACCGTCGAAGAGGTCGCGCTCGACCGGATTGCCGGTGATGGCTGCAAAGGTCTGACGTCCCACGAATCTCTCCGCCGCCTCAGTCATGATGACGCGGACGTCGGCCCCCTGTTCGCCGAGGCGGCGGGCCAGATAGGCGGCCTTATACGCGGCAATTCCACCCGTGACGCCTAGCAGGATGCGCCTGCCGGACAGCATGGTCACTAGTCCTCTGTGGCGATGTAGACCTCAACCTTGCCCGCGGAAATCTCTTCGAGTGATATTGAGAGCGGCTTACGGGACAGAGAGGTCACTTGTGGAGGAGCATAGGTACCGAGACCTTCTCCGAGCTGGTTGAAGTAGGCGTTGATTTGACGGGCTCGGCGGGCAGCCAGCACTACCAGAGTGAAGCGATTGCCGGTCTTGTCGAGGACGTCCTCAATCGACGGTGTGATCATTGTTGGAACCTTCCGAACGTGCGACTACAAATAGTAGCCGGGCCACGGCGTCACTGAGGACTTCGTTGACAATTCGATGATCAAACTCATCGGCAAGATCCATCTCGACCCTGGCCCGTTCAAGCCGAGACTCAATGTCGCCCGTGTCGCCTCGCCCTGCCAGACGGGCCTCCAGCACTTCAAGCGAGGGAGGTTCGATGAACACAAAAACAGCTTCGGGAACCCGCTGCTTGATCTGCATGGCTCCCTGGACCTCGATCTCGAGAACGACATCGGTGCCGGCCGCCAGGTGCTCGTCTACCGGTTGAAGCGGGCTGCCGTACCGGCTGCCGGAGAACTCGGCCCATTCCAGGAACCGATTGTCCACGATCCACTGGTCGAAGTCTGCATCAGACAGAAAGATGTAGTCCCGTCCGTTCACCTCATCTGGGCGAGGGGGCCGGGTGGTTGCACTGACCGAGAGGTAGAACGGCCAGCGGCCAAGCAGCTCGCCTATCAAGGTGTCCTTGCCAACCCCTGATGGGCCGGCGACTACAAACAACCGCCCGCGGGAATGCTCAGGAGAGTTGATCGAGGAGGGCGGACCGCTGGCGGTCACTGAGTCCACGGATTCGTCGATTGTCGGCGATGCCGATCTCTTTCATGATCCGCCCGGCCTTCACCTTGCCAACCCGGGGAAGCGAGGAGACGAGCGAATACACCTTCATGCCGGCTACGAGCTCCTCGTCGTCGGCGCGCTGCAAGAGGCGCGGGAGTGTGAGACTCCCCGTTTTGAGGAGCTCTTTCAGTTCGGCTCGCAACCGCCGCGCCGCCGCCGCCTTCTCTAGGGCAGCTTGACGCTGTTCCGGGCTCGACTGTGGCACTCCCATCGGCTTCTCCCCACGTGGCAGGAGTCAGGACTCTACTGCTTTCGAAATTTCAGCAGCGGCTGCCACGGGGTCATCTGCGCCGGTAATGGGACGTCCGATCACCAGGTAATCGGCACCCCGCCCGATCGCCTCAATCGGCGTCATCGTCCGTTGCTGATCACCCGGATCAGAGCCCTCAGGTCGGATTCCCGGAGTGACCTTGACGAGTCGAGGCGAGACCTGGGCAATAACACCGAGCTCGCGAGGCGAACATATGACTCCCTCGCACCCGCTGTCGTCGGCGATTCGTGCCAGCCGGCTGGTGAGCTTGCCGACGGTGGTACCCGGGGCCAGCCGGTCGACGTCGGCATCGGACAGGCTGGTCAACACCGTTACGGCCAGGATGCCGCTTCCGGTAGAGGCGCCGGCTGCACCCTCGACAGCCGCCTCGAGCATGTCGGTACTGCCGGATGCGTGAGCTGTGATCCAGCGAGCACCCAGCGCAGCCAGCCGGCGGGCGGCCCGTTGCACCTGGCTCGGGATGTCGTGCAGCTTGGCGTCGGCGAAGACCGGCTTTCCGATCTCGGCCAGCGCGGCCACGGTGGCCGGCCCGGGACCGAACAGGAGCCCGAGGCCTACCTTGAAGCCTCCCACGTGTGGCGAAGTCGCTCGAGCCAGACGAACTGCTTGTTCGGCGGTCGGGACGTCAAGAGCCACCAGGATGCGATCACTCATAACGAGTGGGCCGCACCGGTCAGCTCCCGGAGAGTCTCAACATCATGCCGGCGGCACCATGCGGCCAGTTCATGGAGAATCCGCTTCCCGGCCCGTGGTTCCGCGAAGTGAACGGTGCCGATCGCCACCGCGCTGGCACCTGCCATCAGGTACTCAACAACATCCTCGCCGGTTCTGATGCCTCCGCATCCCACGATGGGCACGTCCAAAGCCGATGCCACTTCCCACACACATCGGAGGGCTATCGGTTTGACGGGCGGTCCGGAGTATCCGCCGACCTGACCGGACAGTTTGGGGGTGCGGGCCTCAAGATCGATTCCCATGCCCCATACGGTGTTTGTAAGCACGACGAAATCGGCTCCAGCCTCGGTGACCGCACGAGCGACCTTCACGATGTCCTCGCTGTTGGGAGACAACTTTGCCCCAATCGGCAGGTCGGTGGCGGCCCTGACTGCCGCCATTACCTGGCCGGCTGCTCGGGGATCGAGAGCAAACATGGTCCCCAGTTCTAGGTTGGGGCAGGACAGATTGACTTCGATCGCCTGCACTCCCTCGGCAGCGAGGCCCTTCGATACCAGGGCGAACTCGGCAGGATCCGAGCCGACAGCCGACCCCCAGACGGGTACAGACAGGTGGGAGACATCGGGCATGTTGGTTCGCCACTCGTCGATACCAGGGTTCTGGATGCCGACCCCATTGAGCATTCCGGAGCCGGCCGAAGCCACCCGCGGAGCCGGCCTGCCCGCCCACGGCATATGGCTCACCGACTTGGTTACGGCCGCCCCGTAAACGCTCAAAGCTGTGACGTCGGCAAAATCGTAGACAGAGCCAACCGTCCCGGCCGCGGCGATTATGGGCGACCGGAGCGCCAGATTCCCGAGAGCGACCCTTCCGTCAAACATCGGGGGCCCCTGCCTCGAAAGCGACTGCGCCTCTGAACAACGTGACCCGGACCCGCCCACGCAGACGCCGGCCGGTGAACGGTGAGTTGCGAGAGCGAGACAGGTACTGCTGCGGAATCCAGTCCGCTCCCGGATCGAACACGACGAGGTTGGCGGCCATACCCACACCCACCGGATTGCCATGCTCGGTGAAACCGCCCAACCGGGCCGGGGCGACCGACAGGCGATCGAAGAACTCGCCACCCGGGAGCTCGACCGCCGTGTTGACGGCAGCTGCCGCGGTCTCGAGCCCGATCACACCAAACGCCGCCCGCTCCAGCCCAACTTCTTCAGTCTCTTCTCGGCTGTGGGGGG
>JAUXJL010000071.1 GCA_030624805.1 Acidimicrobiia bacterium | reverse complement strand
GCCTTGCCAACTTCCCAGGGGCGGCCGAGGTCCTTCGCCTCCTCTTGAAGATCGCGGCGGGTCATGTCCAAGCCGACTCCGTATCCGAAGATGTGGTCGAGCGCCTCATCGATGGCAATGGCGTCCCCACCAGAATGCAGCGCGACAACCAGCTCTATCTCATGGTGAACATCGCTCGTCTTCCCCGGGTACGGGAACCTCCCATCCAACACCAGGGTGTCAGAATTCTTTTGAAAGAAGAATGGCGGTTCCCGATCGGGGTCGTGGCCCATTTCGACTGCATGGGCCGCGTAGTTGCGTCCCACGCAGTAGATCCGATGGACGGGAAACGCCGAGTCGCGATCCCGCACCGGCAGCGCCGAAATCTGTGGTGGCGGAAAGACGTAACTCACACAAACCCTGGCTCGTGGACGATCAACATTAGACCCGAGCCGCCCACCAACTGCCTTCAGAACGCGGGTGGCGAAGCCAGGGCCAGCTCGAGGAGGTCGAGGTACCTGGTCCGCGAAATCTCAACTGCCCCCATGGATTCCAGGTGGGGCGTCTGCCATTGGACATCGAACAGCACAGCCCCGGCTTTCCGAAGCCTCTCAACCAGCCTGACCATTGCCACTTTGGAGGCGTCTCGAGCCTGGTGGAACATAGACTCACCTGCGAACACGCCGCCGATCGCCACTCCATAGAGCCCACCAACCAAGGTACCTGATTGATCCCTCACCTCGACGCTGTGTGCCCATCCGAGGTCATAGAGCAATCGGTACGCAGTCCGCATTTCGTTGGTGATCCAACCGTGCGGACGGGAGGGATCGGCGCAGCCTTCGACCACGGCATCGAAATCCAGATCGAACGTCACAGCAAATTTCCTCACCGACTGGGTGAGCGAACGGGAGATGACGAGACCATCGAGTGGAATGACCGCCCTTGGATCCGGTGACCACCACCCGAGCGTGTGCTCAGGTCCGACCGGCATTGGGAAGATCCCGGCTCGATACGCCGACAGCACCGTGCCCGGGTCGAGGTCGCCCCCCACCGCCAGCAGCCCGGTGTCATCCGCCGAGGCGACTGGTGGGAAGACCCAGTCCGTCCCGGGGGGCTCGGTAGGGCTAGATGCCCCCGGAGAAGGTGTCACACTGGTTGGGATCTCCGGAGTTGAAGCCGCGCTTGAACCACTTGACCCGCTGCTCAGACGTGCCGTGGGTGAATTTGTGAGGGTTCACGTAACCCTGAGTCGTCTCCTGGATGTCGACGTCCAGGAAGGTCACGAAATCGACCAACTCGGCGTCCGGGTCTGGTGCGCTCGAGAGATCCTCACCCGCCGGTGCTTGCTGGGCGATAGCTGGCCGAACACGTCTTCGACGTTGAATTCGCCGCTGCCACCGCCAAACAGCAAGGCTGCCAGCAGTCCGAGAATCCCCAGGCCTCCAATCGCGGCCCGCCGGCGCCTACTCCCCCTGCCCGGCCGTCTCCTATCTTCGACGTGGCTCGGCCCTTCAACCTTGCGCCAGCGCATCACAACCTCCCAGAACGAGGTGTACGTTACTCGGAGACGCGCCGCCCGGGCTGGAGCTTTACAATGCGCCAATGGCCACCACGAACGACCAGAAAGCCGCCGGGGCCTAAAGCGTGGAGGCGGCCATTGACCGGGCGCTCGAGCAGCTTGCCTCAGGCAAAACCGAGTGGGCCTCTCTCAGCGTCGATCGAAAGCTTCAATATCTCGAATCGCTTCGGGCCGGTGTGGCCCATTACGCCGACGTGTGGGTCGAGGCTGCCCTCGACGGCAAGAGGATTCCCCGTGACTCGCCCCTGGCGGGAGAAGAATGGATTTCCGGGCCATATGCGGTCCTCCTCGCAATCCAAGCCATCAAAAAGACACTCGAGGCCGTGTCTTCGGGTGCCGATCCGCTGGCTGGGACGTCCATCCGCACGAGGGTCGGAGGCCAGGTGGTCGTCCGGGTATATCCGGGAGACATCTTCGATCGGGTGCTTCTCAACGGATATCGGGCCGAAGTTTGGATGCAAGACGGCGTAACCCCCGCCAACGTCCGGGACCACATGGCGTCGTTCTACAAGCGGAGCAATCCTGTCGGGCAGGTAGGGCTCATCCTGGGGGCGGGCAACATCTCATCGATCCCCCTATTGGATGTGCTCACCAAGATGTTCAACGAGGGCCAGGTTGCCGTCGTCAAGATGAACCCGATCAACGACTATCTCGGAGTGATCTTCGAACAAATCTCAGCCGACCTCATCAACGACGGGTTCCTGCGATTCGTCTATGGCGGCGGCGATGTTGGTGCCTATCTCACCAATCACGAGCTGGTCGACACGCTCCACATGACCGGCAGCGCAGACACCTACCACCAGATTGTGTTCGGAGGCGGTGAGGCCGGGGCAGACCGCCGCGCTCGGAACGAGCCGGTCATGACTAAACCCTTCACGAGCGAGCTGGGGGGCGTTGGCCCGACCTTTGTCGTTCCGGGCCCGTGGACCGACGCCGACCTTGCCTACCAGGCCGAACATCTCGCTACCCAGAAGTTTCACAACGCTGGTTTCAACTGCATAGCGTCCCAAGTGCTCGTACTCCCCGACGGGTGGGCGGGCAGCGATCGGCTGGTCGATGAGCTCCGCCGCACCATTCGAAGCGTTCCCGAGCGCGAGGCCTTCTACCCGGGCGCCGACGAGCGCCAGCAGGCCGCGGTCGCCAAACACCTTCACGCTGAGATCCTGAGCTCGGGCCCGGTCCCTCGTACCCTCATCACCGACGTAGATCATCGTGGGAAAGACGAGTACGCCTTTACAACCGAGTTCTTCGGCGGGGTGTATGCCACCACCAAGCTCGGCACCCGCAACCCGGCCGAGTTCGTACAGGCCGCGGTGGCTTTCGCCAACGACAAGCTGACAGGCACACTCGGCGCTCAGTTTCTGATTCACCCCAAGACTCTCCAGAGACTCGGGCCCGTACTCGACGACGCCATCGCCAGCCTCAACTACGGCAACATCGGCATCAACAGCTGGACCGGCGTCGGATATCTGCTGCCGACCGCCACCTGGGGCGCCTACCCCGGCCACACCCACGACGATATCGGCAGCGGCATCGGCACGGTCCACAACGCCCTCATGTTCGATTTTCCCGAGAAAACCGTCGTACACGCACCCTTCCACCCCTTTCCGCGGGCTCTATGGAACGGACAGTTCCACCTATCGCCCAAGCCTCCCTGGTTCGTGACTCATCGACGAGCCCACACCGTCGGCAAACGGCTCACCCGCTTCGCCGCCGAACCCGGGTGGCGACATATGCCGGGCATCCTGGGCGCCGCCCTTCGGAGCTAGCCGGAGGCGCACGGCGAAGCGAGATCGGCGGGCCGCCGATTGGTAGCGTCTGGTGCGACTCCCGCGTCATGGCGGTGGTTCAACCACGGCGAGAGCGTAACCGATGCCAAATTCAGCAGACCGACAGCAGCCTCGAACTGAGCCGCCTCACGAGGATCGGAAACTCGTGACGGTTCTGTTCTGCGATCTGGAAGGATCGACGCAGCTCGGTGAGCTGCTCGATATCGAGCCGCTGCGGGCACTCCTGACGGAGTACTTCGACGCCATGGCGTCGGTCGTGCACGAATGGGGCGGGGTAGTAGAGAAATACATCGGTGACGCGGTCGTGGCGGTTTTCGGCATACCCACGACGCACGAGGACGATGCTGTTCGAGCCGTTCGGGCCGGCCTGGAAATGCACGACCGGCTCGCAGAAATGGGCCCCGCACTAAAAGAGCGATACGGCGTGGAACTTGCCATGCGGATAGGGATCAACACCGGTGAAGCGCTCGGATCCACCGATGCCGACGCGGTCCTGGTCGGCGACGTGTTCAATGTCGCGGCTCGTTTGGAAAGTGTGGCCGAGCCCGGAACGAGTGTCGTTGGTGAACGAACCTATCACGCCACCCACGGTTCGTTCGAGTATGCCTCTCTCGGTGAGTTGGCCCTAAAAGGCAAGTCCGAGCCCCAGGCCGCGTGGCGAGTGCTGGGGCGCACACTCGGAAATGAGCAATCATTCGAGACTGAGATGGTGGGACGAACCGCCGAGCTCGGCATGTTGGATGCCCTCATGGAACAGGCGATCGGCGGACAGAGGCCCCGGCTGGTGACGATCGTTGGCGACGCGGGTATCGGAAAGAGCCGGCTTGTTCGCGAATTCCTGTCTCGGAACAAGGGCAAAATGAGGTCCCTTCTCGGTCGTTGTCTTCCGTATGGTCATGGGATCACGTTCTGGCCGTTGCGGGAGGTGTTGTGGGAGTCGGCTGGGATCGCGATGGATGACACTTCGGAGGCGGCAGCTTCGAAGTTGCGCTCGCTGGTCGACACATTGCCCCGCGACTCCGTCTCGGACCCGCACTGGCTGGCCTTCGCGCTCGCCCAGACCGCCGGAATCGCCCTACCGGACAACCCCTTCGACGACTTCTCCCCAGAATCGGCCGGGGAGGAGCTGCAGCTCGCCTGGCCGATATTTGCCAGCGCCCTGGCCGCCGAACAACCATCGGTCCTGGTGATCGAGGACATCCAATGGGCCGAGCGCCCCTTGCTCGACATGATCGAGCAGCTAGCCCTCCGGGCACTTGGACCCTTGCTGATCGTGGCCACGGCCCGCCCGGAGTTCATGGAGCAGGAGGCAGGCTGGGGGGCCAGGGCGATCCCGTCCCAGGTCAGCCTCGGGCCTCTCATCGACGCCAGCTTCGGCCAGCTGATGGCCCAGCTCCTGCCCGACCTCGATGACCATCTGCGACACCGGCTTCTCGACTCAGCGGGAGGAAATCCGTTCTTTGCCGAAGAAATTGCCCGCCACGCTCTCGACGAGGGCCTGGAAAAGGCGGTCAGTGGCGGGATGGTTGTACCCGATACGGCCCGGGCCGGCCTGGCCGCCCGGATAGATCAGCTCGACGCTGTCGATCGAGGGGTCTTGCAGGATGCGGCGGTGATCGGAGAGGTCTTCTGGCCCGCCCCCCTCGAGCAAGTCGGTAGCCAGGACGTCGCAACGTCGCTGGCCACGCTGGAGCGGAGCGGCTTCATCACCACGCGGCCAACGACCTCGCTCCCGGGTCAGCGAGAGATGGCCTTCCGTCACGGTCTGATGCGCGACGTTGCCTACCAATCGATATCTCGCCGCCGACTGGCTCGGACTCATACCGCGGTCGCCGAATGGACCGAAGCGCTGGCATCGGACCGCCGCGAGGAGTTCATCGAGGTGATCGCCCACCACTATGCAGCCGCCGCTCAGCCGGAAACGGCCGGACTGGCATGGCAGGATGACCCGCCACGGAGAGAGCAGGTACGGCGCAAGGCCATCGAGGCATTGGTGGAAGCAGGCGATGCCGCCCGGCGCCGTTTTTCCATAGATCAGGCGGTTGAGTATGCCGACAGAGCCCTGGCACTGGCATCGGTCGATCGGGAGCGGCTCAATGCGCTCGAGCTCAAGGCGGCTTCCTACCACGCCGCGGCACGAGTCGACGAGGCCTGGCCCGTCTATGTGGAGGCGATTGCCGCCGCCCGGGGTGTCGGAAAAGAAGCCGACGTCTCTCGGACGATCACCGACGCGACTCTCCTCTGGGCACGTTATGGAGGCGCCTTCACCAGGGAGGAATGGAAGCCGGCCGCGGTTGACGTCGTACAGACTCGACTTGCAGAAATCGGCGAAGCGGAAGAGTCCCTTGAGCTGGCGGCGTTGCTGACGGGCCGATCGGTGTGGGGCCGCCGCGAGCTCTTCGAACGGACGGCAGAAGAAGTCAAAGCGGACGCGGAGCGGGCCATCTCCATCAGCGAGAAGCTGGGGTCCCAGAAGCTCCTGTCCCACGCCCTTGATGCCTACGAGATGTGTCTACGGGAGGAGGGCTTCTGCCAGCTCGGGGATCTAGCGGATCAAATGGTGCAGCTCGGATCAGAGATGCTCGACCGTCGTCAGGCCCATGAGATGTTGATCACATCCGCCATCGCCTTGACCGAAGTCGGGAGGTACGAGGATTCTCAACAGGTGGGGGCGATTGCTCATGCCGACGCCCAGGCAATGGGCGTGCATCAGCGTATCCACGGTATCAGGGCCCTGACCGGATACATGGTTCCGAACGGGATGTTCACCGAGCTCCTCGAAGGATCCGAGGGTCTACTGGAGCTCATCACCGAGGACAGCGGACGGGTTTGTGACTTTGGGGGCGGAGCGCTGCTTGGGCGGGCGCTGGCACTGTTCGAAATGGCCCGAACCGAGGAGGGTGTTCAGGCTGTGGAGTTCTTCCAGGGAGCCCTCCCCGACGTGGCGCGGATTCCTATTGTCGAGCTTCAGGCAATCGAGCGGGTGCGACCGTTCGTGGGGCTCGAGCACGCTGAACGTCTTCTCGCGAACGTACACGAGGTATCTGCGCCGGTTCACCACCTCTATTCCATCCGGGCCCGTCTACCGATGGCAGCTCTACGGACGGACTGGTCGGAAGTGGACGACTTGATCGCACAAGCGAGGGAGCTCGCCGAGCAATGTTGCGCCCCGCAGATTCTTGCCTTCGCCGATTGGGCGCAATCGGTCCGGGAGGGTGCCGTTTCGCGGGCACAGGCTGCCCTCACTGCTCTCGACGAACCGTACACGGCGGCCCGGTTGGCCGTGGATTTCCTCGGAACGATCCCGACTTCGGAAGCGACTGAATTCCGAGCGGCGACCGAAAAAACTCTCGAGTCGATGGGTGCCGTGGCGTCGTTGACCGAATTACTCAGTGCCTAGAGCAGATCGGCCGTCATCACCACGTCGGCGAACTCGTCTTGCAGGTTGGTGGCCGTCACCCGAGCCAGTTCATCGGCGGCGATGGTCCCTCCATCGTGGGCGGTCATGTCGAAGGTGGCGGTGGCGTCGAGGACAAACAGCGTGTCGTAACCAAGATTGCCGGCCATGCGAGCGGTCGTCTCGCAGCACATGTTGGTCTGGATGCCTGTGATAGCCACTCCGGTGGCGCCCCGGTCCTGGAGCCAGACGTGCAGGTCGGGCTCACCATAAAACGCTGAGTTCACATGTTTGGTCACCAGCAGGTCGGGATCTCCGCTGACAACCGGTTTCAGGTCGTTGCCGGGCTGGTTGGGCCGGAGCGGGGATCCCGGCGACATCGAATCGTGGCGGACGACGACAACGGGACGACCCGCCGACCGCCACGCTTCAATCAGGGCGGCAACGTTCGCCTCGCAGGCCGGATTGTTGCGCGGCCCCCACCTCGGGTCGTCGAAGCCAGCCTGAACATCGATGACAAGAAGAGCGGTACCGGCCAGATCATGTTCCATTGACTGGACGCTAGTCGGGGATGTGTACGCCGCCGGACCATGAGGATCGAAATCGACCCGTCTCCCGCCTACGAGCTGCTGTTTGAGTTGTTCGCACTCGACAATCCCGATGACTCCGCCCAATACGCCGGAGGCGAAGCATGGCTCGACGAGATCAGAGGTCGGTTGCCGGCCGACTTTCTTCAGGATTTTGCCGAGCTCAGGACAGGCGGTGAGATGTGGCTCGTGCTGCTCGGGCTGGTCTACGACACGCCGGCGCCCAAGACGATCGAGGCCTTCCTCGATCATCTCCGGTCATTCGACCCCGACGAATTCCGAGCCCACCTCCTCGCCAACGCCTGGTTCACTAAAGAACAAGAGATCGCCACCGAGGTCATCCAACAGGCCGCAGCCGGAGACTCCGACGCCTACCAGGTCATTTGTGAAGCGGCGGACGGCTGTTCGTGCGGCCCCGGATGGGCCAATCTGCTCGTTCTGTCGGCTGACAAGGCCAAGAGCACCATCATCGACATCCTCGAGCGCTACGCCGAAAAGGCCTTCGATCCTGAGGTTTCGAAGTTGCTTGATCGCGACGCCCGGGCCAAACGGGTTCTAGCTACCTCCCTTTCACCCGCTGAGCTGGTCGAACGAGCTACCAACGGCATCACGTTCGCCAATGATGAGGGAGTCGAAGCCGTCATCCTCATCCCATCAGTCGTCATCAGGCCCTTCGTCGTTATCACCGATCACACCGCCGGTCGCATGTTCGGATACTCAGTCGACGAGGAATTCCTAACCGGCGACGACGACGCTCCCCCCACCTGGTTGGTCGATTTCTACAAAGCGATCGGCGACGACAAGCGGCTCCGCATCCTCACCGTGCTGGCGCAAGGCGAGACAACCCTCGGGACACTGGTAGACCGTCTCGACCTCGCCAAGTCAACGGTCCACCACCACCTGCGGCTCCTGCGGACCGCAGGGTTGGTACGGGTCACAATCGGTGAGGAGCACATATTCAGTCTGCGCACCGGAGCAGTCCCCCAGGCCGGCCCCCTGCTCGAGACCTATCTCAAAGAACACACCCACCCACAGGAGTAAATCGTCATGTTCATAGAGCCACAGGGAATCAAAATGCTCCACACCGAACATCGCCGCCGCTTGCAGCACTCCCTCACGGGCAGCCGCCGGCCGCATCCTCACGCGGTGCGGGTTGCTCTGGCAAGTACGCTGACGGCCTGGGCCAGAAGATTGGCACCCGAGCTTTCCCCGCCCGCCGCGGTGCGGCCGGTCGTCACCGACGGCTAACG